>NZ_JAGQFP010000004.1 GCF_019090095.1 Stutzerimonas stutzeri
CCTGCGCACCGCCGCGCTTCCGACACCGCACACCGCCTCGCTTTTGTAGGAGCTGGCTCTGCCTGCGACCCGCCCCATCGAACGACATCGTCAGCACCTGGCTCGCCCATACGCCAATGCGCCGCACCAACCTGATCGACACCTGTTCCTGCGACAGCTCCGCGAAAGCTTCACGAACTAGGCTGTCGCGGTTTTCGCTGAGTGCGCTCGCGAAACCCGCGCAGGGTCACAAGCCGTGCGTCTGGCCTTCAATACGATGCGGAACAGCGGCCGGCCACAAGCCGGTGCGGCGGTTCCGCTTTTTTATTCCGATGCAAAGACCGCGCGCAGGGAAGGAAGAGGGGTAAAGGTCGCTGCAGGATGGTTGCGATTGTCGCCTCGTGCGGCCCATCCTCCCGTCGGGATCGAACCTCGGGGGCACTCTACCGGCCCAACCGTTGAGATCAACGACGGAACCGCCTATGCCTACCACCTCTGCCGCGCTAGAAGCGCTCCATACCGACGGCTTCGTGCTGCTGCCGGGCGTGCTGGATGCCGCTCAGGTCGACGCCGTACGCGCCGCGATCGACGCGATCGAGCCGATCCATTGGGATTACCAGGGTCTGGTGGATGATCATTACAAGTGCGTTTTCAATCGCGATCCCTTCTGGCTGCCCTACCTCGACCTGCCAGGCGTGATCGAGCTGGCTGAGGCCTGCCTGGGCGCCGATTGTCATGTGATCGGACAAACCGCCTGGCGCAGCCATCCGGGTTTCGTCGGTGGCGAGCTGCATGCCGATTATCTGGCCATGGAGCTGCCGGAGCGCTGGCTGGCCGAGCCCGGCTTCGAGCTGCCCATGCAGATCTGCACGGCGCATCTGTATCTCGACCGGATCGATGCGGACCTGTGCCCGACGCAGGTGATCCCCGGCAGCCACCGCGCCGGACGTAAACCGCGCCCCGGCGAAACCCACTGGCACGGTTGCGAGCCGGAGCCGGTGCTCTGCGAAGCCGGCGACGTACTGCTGTTTCGCAGCGATCTCTGGCACGCCGGCAGCCGCAACCGGACGTCTGACCGTAGCCGCTACCTGCTGCAGGTGCACTATGGGCGTCGGATGATTGCGCAGAAGTTCTCGCCATACCTGCAATGGCGCTTCAACCCGCACGTGCTTGCGGCCGCGACGGCCCGCCAGCGACGCCTGCTCGGCGACCACGAACCCTCCGAATACGATTGATTCCGAAACCGCGGTGCTGGCACAGCCCCTGCAGAGAGCTAGCCAACCAGCCTACCGCTGGCTGGCTCAGACTATCTCGACGAGGATCCGCCATGATTTCCTGCCGCAGCCAAGTGACCCAGATGATCGTTTCAACCAAGGTGCGTAAAGGCCTGACCTGGCGCCAGGTTGCCGAATCCATCGGCATGTCCAAGGAGTGGACGACCGCCGGCTGTCTCGGGCAGATGGCATTCGACAAGCCCCAGGCGGAAACCCTCGGCAAGCTGTTCGAACTGCCCGACGAAGCGGTCGCCTGGCTGCAGATCGTGCCCTATAAAGGGTCACTGCCGACGGCGGTGCCCACCGACCCGCTGGTCTATCGTTGGTACGAGCTGATCAACGTCTATGGCAGCACCATCAAGGAGCTGATCCACGAGGAGTTCGGGGACGGCATCATGAGCGCCATCGATTTTTCCATGGACATCCAGCGCCAGCCGGACCCGAAGGGTGACCGGGTCAATGTGGTGATGTCCGGCAAGTTCCTGCCCTATAAAAGCTACTGAGCGGAGCTCAATGCCGGTTTGGTTCCGAGCAATTGCGCGCTGGCCTGTAGTTCCTGCTGCTCGCTCAGGTGTAGCTGGGTCAGGTAGGCGACGACCGATTCGATATCTGCCTCGGACAGCTTGTCGGCGATCCCCATCATCACCGAGCCGGCGCGGCTGGGGTCGTGGGTACGAAACCGGTTCAACGCCTTGCTCAGGTATTCACTTGGCTGGCCGGCCAGGCGCGGCATGTTCTCCTTGCCCTGCGCGTGGCTACCATGGCAGCCGGTGCAGGTGTGCTGGAACAGCGTCTCGCCACGCTGGACCAGAGCCGCGTCACTGGCGACCGCCTTCGGCTCGACTTTCTGCTGGCTGAAGTACACGGCGATGTTCACCCGGTCCTCGAGCGTCAGGCTCTTGGCCAGCTTCGACATGACGAAGTCGATGCGCTCGCCCTTGGCGAACTTCTCGAACGAATGAAACAGATAGATGGGGTTCTGCGACGCCAGGTTGGGGATGTGCGGGCGTTTGCTGTTGCCATTTTCGCCATGACAGTAGCCACAGAACAGGGCGCGCTCCTGGCCTGCCGTGTAGGCCTGCGCGCGCCGCTCGGCATCGCCCATCAGGTAATGAAAGCGTTCGATCGCCTCCTCGCCCGCATGGGCGAATGGGACGAGGCAACTGAGCAGTACGAGGGTCATGAGGCGCATGGGCGAGTCCGGTACGGGCTGTTGTGAGTCTGAAAGCAGCCCTGGACTATAGGGAGAAAAACAGCCGGGACACTGGCGCAAGTCAATAAAGCCTCATCCCCGCGCCCGGTTTTTTGCCGGCTGCGCATCGATTCGCATAATGCCAACGCCAGTTCGGCCCAGAGCGACATGGAGCCGATGCCATCACCGGGCATACCGAACGGAGCGCACCGGCTATGCTGCACATAAGCCTGCGCGCTAATGCCACATTGACCCTCGAAAAATAAACTGAAGGCAGAGCGCGCCGAGCGCACACAGCCGCTTCGTATTCGACTAAAGTAGCGGCCCCTTTTTGCCAGCACGAGCCGCGCACCATGCTAGATGGACATGCCGAACTGACCATGACCGTACTGATGACCCCGGACAAGGCCAACTTTTCCGGCAACGTTCACGGCGGCACGCTGCTCAAATACCTCGACGAAGTCGCCTATGCCTGCGCCAGCCGCTACGCCGGCCAGTATGTGGTGACCCTGTCGGTGGACCAGGTCAACTTCCGCCAGCCGGTACACGTTGGTGAGCTGGTGACCTTTCTCGCCTCGGTCAACTACACCGGCAACACCTCGATGGAGATCGGCATCAAGGTGGTGACCGAGGACATCCGCCAGAAGACCGTCCGCCACACCAACAGTTGCTTCTTCACCATGGTGGCAGTTGGCGAGGATGGGCGTCCCACCACTGTCCCGACACTCCAGCCGCAGACGCCGGATCAGAAACGTCGCTTCGCCCAGGCCCAGCAGCGCCGGCAGATTCGCCGCGAACTGGAAGAGCGCTACCGGGCGATCAAGGACGATTATTGAGTCGAGGGCTGTCACCCGTTCGCGCAGCACCCTGACAGTCCGGCAGCCTGTATGAGGGGCGGGTCGGCACGCCGATCGCCCTTGGCCCGCTAAAACCCTATATAATTCGCGGCTTTTCTTTCGCCAACCGAGGATTTGCCGTGAGCGCTTTGCCAGCCTGCCCCCAATGCCACTCCGAATACACCTACGAGGACGGCCAGATGCTGGTCTGCCCCGAGTGCGCCCACGAGTGGTCTGCCACTGCAACCGTGACGGACGGCGACGATGAAAAGACGATCAAGGATTCGGTCGGCAATACGCTGCAAGACGGCGACACGGTCACGGTGATCAAGGACCTGAAGGTCAAGGGATCATCGCTGGTAGTCAAGGTCGGCACCAAGGTGAAGAACATCCGCTTGGTCGATGGCGACCACGACATCGATTGCAAGATCGACGGCATCGGCGCGATGAAGTTGAAGTCCGAGTTCGTCCGCAAGGTCTGAGCACGGCTCTGCGCTCGATGGATCGCTTCTACCGGTCCGCTGAGTCAAGTCACAGGAATGACAAAAGCCTATCGGTTCCGCGACCGGAGGGTGTGCCGGTGTGGTGGGCTGAAGCATCCCGGTGGGGTTCTGCCCGCCTTACACCTGCGCGGCGTAAAGCAGCTCGTGGGAGCGGTCTCGACCGCGAACAGCTCTGGCGCAGATCGAGTCGCGGTCAAGACGGCTCCCACACGCACCTCGTCTCTGGTTGAAGGGTCCGCCTCCAGCCGCGAATCACAGCCGGCGGAAAAGCGGTATCCACAAGCTCATCCTGTGAGAACTGGCTGGCTGACGATCAGATGCCAACGACTGGCACCTGATCGACGCGCCGCCCCGCTCAAGGCGTGAGATACGACGAACGAGTCAGCCCCAGCCGCAACGCATCGATATATTGCGTGCGTTCCTTGGCACTCAGGCGCGCGCTCGATACCTTGTCGCGGTAGTAGGTCATCAGCTCTTCAGGGGACAGGTGCACATAGCGCAGCATGTCCTCGATGGTGTCGTGGGTCTCGATGCCCGCGTGGTAGAAGCTGCCATCCTCGCGCTGATAGACGTTCACCGAATCGGTATCGCCGAACAGGTTGTGCATGTCACCAAGGATTTCCTGGTAGGCACCCACCAGGAACACACCGAGGAAGTATTCCTCGCCCGCCTGGATCTCATGCACCGGCATGCTGTTCTCGATGCTCTGCTCATCGACGTAATGCTTGATCTTGCCGTCGGAGTCGCAGGTCAGGTCCTGCAGTACGGCGCGCCGCACGGGCTCTTCGTTCAGCCGTTGCAGCGGCACGATCGGCAGGATCTGGTCGATGGCCCAGGTGTCCGGCAGGCTCTGGAACACCGAGAAGTTGCAGATGTATTTGTCAGCCAGCTTGTCGTTGAGCTCGTCCAGTACCGCCCGATGTGAGCGCTGACGCGCCTTGAGCTGGTTGTACAGGCGGCGGCAGATGGCGAAGTAGCTCTGCTCGGCGAGCGCTTTCTGCGCCAGCGACAACTTGCCCGAGGCATATTGAGCGGCCGCCTCGCTCATGTAGTGGGTGGCGCGCCAGTAGGTTTCGGTGACCATCTCCGGGTCGGTCGGGCCGAGCAGGTCGGCCAAGGCCTGGACGATCTCTGGCAGCTCATCGTAGTTCTCGATCACGGGCGCTTCGTCGTTGTGACGCTCGAAGTCGGTGACCTGCATGACCAGCACCGCATGGTGCGCAGTCATGGCCCGCCCGCTCTCGGAAAAGATGTGCGGGTGCGGCAGCTCCTGCCGATCGCAGAATTCCTTCAGCATGCCGACCACAGTGCCGGCATATTCGTCGATGTCGTAGTTTATCGAGCTGGCGTTGCGTGAATGCGTGCCGTCGTAGTCGACCCCGAGACCACCGCCCACGTCGATGTGGTCGACCGGCAGCCCCAGGGCGCGCAGCTCGGCGTAGTAGCGGATCGCTTCACGGAACCCGTCGCGGTAGTCAGCCAGGTTGGCGATCTGCGAGCCCATGTGAAAGTGCAGCAAACGTACGCCCTGCTCCACACCTGCCGCGCGGAAGCGCTCGATGACGGTAAGCAGCTGCGCGGCGGACAGGCCAAATTTAGACTTCTCGCCGCCAGTGTCCGCCCATTTGCTGGATGCCAGCGATGACAGGCGCACCCGCAAGCCAACCTGCGGCACGATCTTGAGCTCCGCCGCTTCCTCGATCACCAGCCCGACTTCGGACATCTTCTCGATGACGATGAACACGTTATGACCGAGCTTCTGGCCCATCAGCGCCAAGCGGATGAATTCGCGGTCCTTGTAACCATTGCAGACGATGGTGCCGCCTTTGGGCGCCAGGGCCAGAACGGCCATCAACTCAGGCTTGGAACCGGCCTCCAGACCAATCGCGACGTTCTGCGTAGCGATAATGTTCTCGACCACAGCTTCCTGCTGATTGACCTTGATCGGGTACAGCGCGGTGTACTTGCTCTGGTATTCGAGGCGCTCGATATTGGCATCGAATGCGCCCGTCAGGCGGCGCACCCGGTCCTGCAGGATCCCGGGGAAACGGACCAGCAGCGGCAGCGTCAGGCCGGCGTCGCGCAGCTGCTCGATCAATCCGGTGAATTCGACGGCTTCGCCAGTCGGTCCTTGGGGGCGGACTTCGACATGACCATCATCGTTGATCGAAAAGTAGCCAGCTCCCCAGTGGCGAATGCCGTAGACGCTACGGCTGTCCGCTGCGGTCCACTGGCTGCCGTCATCTTTACGTGTACGTCGTACGGGCATCTAAGCCTCCTGAGCGTGGGTGGGCCTGCCGAGCATAGCGCGACGACAGAAGGGCGACTCCGGTTGGACAGCCGGTACGCAGATAAATAAGCGCAAGCGCGCCATGGAATGGAACACGACCTCAGCCACCCGACTTCTTCGCCTTGAAACCGCGCTTGGTCAATTCCTCGAGCAGGAGCTGAACATGATCGCCTTGAATCTCGATCACACCGTCCTTGAGCGCGCCGCCGGTCCCGCAACGACGCTTGAGCGCACTGGCAAGCTCCTTGAGCTCGGCTTCGGCCAGCGGTACGCCGGTGATGGTCGTCACGGTCTTGCCACCGCGCCCCTTGCTCTCCCGGCGAACCCGGGCGATGCCGTCGCCTTCCGGGATAATCGACTGCTTGCAGACACAGGCGTCCAGGGGCTGGCTGCAATCGGGGCAGTGCCGCCCGGCATCGGTGGAAAACACCAGCCCGCCAAGGCCAGACAAGGAAGTGGTTTTCTTGGCCACACGAACCTCTTGAGCGAAGAAATCGGCGCCGCCAGAGCGAGCGCCACAAAGCCGGGCAATTTAACAGCAATTAGGCGCCGTACGTAGACCCGGGGATCGTCCAGGCCAGTAATAGAGCAATCGGTAGCCGGTGCGACCCGGCCATGGTGAGCGGCTTGCTGAGAACCTGTGCTTTGCACCGCGGGCGAAGCTGGTCTTGAGGCTGCACGCCCTGCACCTGTCATATCCCCGGCATACAGTCGCGAAACGAGGCCAGGCGGATGCGATCGCGCCTCGACAAGGTCGAGAACGAATCAGATCGACTCAGTTGCGGGCTCCGCGGCGGTCTACGTCAAAGCCGTCCGGCCGGCGCGTAAGGCTCGGGATCGATGCAAGGCGCCTGTCCAGTCATCAGATCGGCAAGCACCTGGCACGAAGCAGGCGCAAGCACCAGACCGTTACGGAAATGGCCGCAGTTGAGCCAAAGCCCTTCATGCCCGGGCACCGGTCCGATATAAGGCACGCCCTCGGGAGAAGCGGGACGCAAACCGGCCCAATGCTTGGCGACCTCGGCATCGGCCAACGCCGGCAGCAGCTCGATGGCAGTCGCCCTGAGGCTCTCCAGCGCATCTTCGGTCGGCGTCTTGTCGAACCCAACGTCCTCCAGCGTGCTGCCCACGAGGACATGCCCATCGCGTCGTGGAATGGCGTAGCGCCGCTTGGCCAGCACCATACTCGGCAGGAAATCCTCGGCGCATTTGAAGAGAATCATCTGCCCTTTCATGGGTTTGACCGGAAGCGTTAGCCCCAGCGTTGCAAGCAACTGTCCACTCCAGGCGCCCGCCGCTACTACAACCTGATCGGCACGCATCTCGCCTTTGGCCGTTTGCACGCCAACGATACGCGCCCCTTCATGGACGAAACCGCTCACGGGGCAGTGCTCGATGATCGTTACATTGGGCAACTTGGCTAAAGCGGCACGCAGCGCCTGTAGCAAGCGTGGGTTACGGACATTGGCTACACCCGGCATGTATATCGCCTTGGCGAAGCCCGCGCCAAGCGCAGGTACAGCCAGATGCACCTGGTCCATGCCGACCCGGCGCAGCGGGCGCCCTTCGCGCTCAGCCCAGGCCAACGCCTCATCCTCGTCATCCAGGTCCAGCCAATACAACCCCGTCTCGTGCACCTCGGGATCGATGCCGGCCTGCTGAAAAAGCGCGTCACCCAGCTGCGGATAATAGTCCTGCGACCAGTGCGCCAATGCCGTAACTGCGGGGCTGTAACGCCACGGATAGAGCGGCGAGACTATTCCGCCGCCAGCCCAGGAGGCTTCGGTGCCGGTTGCTTGCTGGTCGAGCAGCGTTACTGAAGCCCCCCGCTGCGCCAGTTGCAATGCCGAAAGCAGCCCTATGACACCCGCGCCCACTACACAAATCTTCACCCAAAATCTCCGGGGCCGAGAACGAACCGCTGGATCTTACCAGCAGCGTGCAGTGGAGTCCGCAGACGCTGACGTCGCAGCCGTACGTGCCCCCGTATTGGATAGCGTAAAGGTATTACAACCGGTATCGCCTACCTGGGTGCCAGCGGCGGTCGCAGTGAGAACGAAGGTGGTGGCGTTTATGACGCCAGTAAGCGCGTAATAGCCTTCCGGCGATGCGTAGGCGGCATCATATAAAGCCGCCTCGGCACAATCGTCGTGGTCGTATCGATTGAAACTGGTGAAGCAACGTGTCAGCTCCTGTGCGGAGCGGGTCAGCGCTGCCTTCGCATCGCTCCTGTTGCCCTTCATGACATATTCTCGATAGTTGGGGTAAGCGATAGCGGCCAGTACGCCGATCACCGCGACAACGATCATCAGTTCGATAAGCGTAAAGCCCGTGCTGCGTCCCGCATTTTTGAATTTCGTATAACGGGCCATTAGCGTAGTTGCCTCCAGGAAAGCCGTCCTTCGTTTGCACCGCCTTTCTCAACGGTCACATCGATCCCACCCGCGGTACCGCTGGCGAACTTGTATTCAATGTCACCCGCCGAAATAATTGCAGGGGTCTTGATGATGCCTTGTCTAGACTTCTTGCCGCTCATCGGATCGCCATTAACGAGATCGAGCTCATTGATCACACCATCACCGTTCACGTCGAACACAGGATACGCGAGACGGCCACCGCTCCAGGCATCAAGCTCCATCAACCAGCTTTCTCCTCCTGCAGAACAAACACTCTGGGATGGAATGACCGTCGGGAAAATAATTCGCCCGTTGCGCAATATCGGCGTGCTGACCACCCGTTCACCTTGTCGTCCCGAAGTACCGGTCATGTTTGGCTTTACCAAATCCAGATACCATCCTGACTTATTGCTGTAGTTAACCGTGGTGTTGGATATCTTGCGTAGCGATAGCGAACCGACGTCTGTTTCGGACAAAATGGTTTGGGCTACCAACGAACTCCTGGCATTGCTGCTAGTTTGGGGAACCGCTCCCCCGTCGTCGACGAGACCATAAAACGTCTCCACGCGCGATGTCGCCGGCGGAGTCGGGACGACAACATCGTCAGGCATGAAGTAGCTTCCGGTGCCAAAGAACACCATTAGCCGATTGCCATCCGGGTTATAACCCAACTCAGGCAACGAGGTAATCGGCTGTGTTTGCCCGGCCTCGTTCTTCGCTGCAAAGAGCGGCACGGGCGTATTGCCACTCTTATAAGCCACTTGCCAATTGGCTCGCGTTGTCGAGTTATTTCCGGTAAAAGCAAACTTCCACATATTCCCAGCTAAGTCGCCGGCATAAGCCTGAATTAGAGTGCGCTGCCCGTTAGCCAGCAGCGCCGGCCCGGACAGGCCGTTAGCCGTAGCGCTTGTCGCTGTTGAGATAGCTACCCGGTCAGCCACCGAAGCGAGATTGACCACTAGCAATTTCGCCTGCTCGTTTTGGCTGTTGTACCCATTGCCGAATACAGCGCCCCATGTGCCATCAGGAAGACGGCCGACCACACCGGGGCTCATGACGTGGCCTATATCCGACCAATTGACATCATCTAGCTCGAACAAGACGTCAGCGGGCCGAAATCCGGTCGCGCTACCTGCGTTGGTCAAGTCCAAGGCGAACACTCCACGGTAGCCTGCGCCGTAGCTCCCTATTGCAACCGTACGCCAAGATCCGTTGATATAGGCATCACCAATAAAAATCGGTCCATCGACAAAGTAGCGATGCGGGTTCGACAACTTTCCATAGTCAGGCGCGGTAATCCTACGAATATCTGCAAAGACTTTGCTCGGCATATACGCAAAGGCTTCCACGCCGGTCGAGGCGTTAAATGCATGCAGCATTCCATCATTCGCACCTACCAGCAGCAAAGGACTTTTGCTCGCCTTAGTTGCGACATAAGCTGCGTATGTATCGGCTCCTGGAGTGCCAGCGGGCAACCTGCCATAACCGTAATCCTGAGCACCGACGAACACCGGGTCAGAGTTAACGACATCACCCAGTAGATAATCCCTTTTACGAAGTTCTCCAGCTGGCTGCTCCTGATCGCGAGCGCCTTTTAGCCAGGCTAGCCGTCTCTGACCGAGCGTCGTCTGTTCCGTAGTCAAAGTTTGACTCGAGGCACCCGCCAGTGCCGCCTTCTGCGCCGCGGTCAGCGACGACCAGTCCAAACTAACGCCGGAACTGCCGGTCCAGGTCACGATATTCCGGCTGCCCGGAGAGGGAATCTTGCCCGATTGGTTGGTGTCCCACGCGACGACACTAATATCGCCTCCAGCCGCTACTTTGTATGCGAGAAGCTGACCGCTCCAGTCATTGCTATTGAACCGAGCTTGGTAGATCAGCGTTTCGGTGTCCAACCGGGTCGAGTTGGTTGCAACCGACGCAGACGAGGACGCACTCGCCGCAACCTGCTCGAACGCTTTCGCAAGCGAGGCCTCTAGCTGCGCGGGGTTGCTTGCAAAGAAATAGGTGTCGGGGATGCCGTCTCCGTCTGCATCCCACTCCTCTCGCGTGTTGGGCTTGCCATCGTTGTTGATGTCTTCAAAACCGCCCCATTTGGCTGCGTAATAAAGCGGCTGCTCGAGCGATTTGGCTGAGGTGCTACCGATAACATAGGTACGCGTGGTTGTGGTGGTACCGGCTAGGTTGCACGGCCCTTCCGTACCACTGCTGCGACATGAGCCAGCCTCACCGGTACCTGCACCCGGGTTGGGATCGGTCGGGAACGGGAAACCATTGATGCCGGAATGAACGTGGAAACCGTCCGACTCAGTACCGCCTATGACGTAGCCGAACCCCATTTTGTCGCCAGTCGACTGGGCCATGACCTGGCTAGTCACGCTGATGGTCGACCCTGAAATGGCGTAATCGATCACGCCCCACATATCTTGGTCGTAGTCGCCGCCCTGTTCGCTATCTTCCCAGTTGACGTAAAGCTTCCCTGCGGAGCTGGACGCATTGACGACCTTGAAGTCGACGATCGCGCAGTTGCCGCCGATAGAACTGTTCTTACAAGCTGGAAGGATGCTTATCTTCTTCCCGTTTGCGAGCGGGATCTCGACTTTAGGCACGGCGGGAGACAAGGCCACGCCATAGGTCTTGACTTTCTGGTTCCCCGAAAGCGCCGGGAGGAGGTCGTGGGTCCGGGCGTAATTGGCAAGCCCCGCGATCTTGTACGTTCCTTCCAGCCGGGGAGCGTCGGGGCAGGTTCCGGATGCATCGGACAGGTTAGCAATGGTCTTGGGCGTGCACAGGCCATCGGCGGAAGTGCCAGATTTCCCAATGAAGAACGACCCTCCGTTGATTGACTCTCCGGCTCCCACCGCATTCGTGCTGGAAGTAGGCGAACCTAACGAGGAGAGGTTGTCGCCGTCGTACGAGGTCGTACTAGCATTGAATTGAATGACGTTAAGCGGCGCACAAGAGTTCGCACTGGTGATCGGGGTACTCCAAGCGGGCGAGATCAAACCACTGATCTTGTCAGGGTTCGACACAGCAAAAGCAGGGGAGCCGCCAGATAGATAACTGAGCGATTCTTGAAAAATCTCAGCTTGCGGATTACCCCAATTGGTGCATTGCCCGTTATTGAAAGAAGATTTCCCCCAGCTACAGTTATCGCCACTGCTGTTATTGTACGTACCATCAGCAAAGTCGTAACCATAAATGGTCAGTTTATTGAGTGCACTGATGATCCCCCCCGTGGCAGGTGCAGACTGAAACACCCCCGTATCGGCAGCGATCTCATCATTCATGCTCGAGACGTTCTTGCGCAACACACCACCTGACTTGTTCTTGCTGTACGACCCTGTCATCAGACCGAACTTAATCAGATTGCTATCACCATATGTCTGCAACAAGCCAATTGGCTTGAGGGATGTGCCAGTTTCCGAGTTGTAGGCCTTGCACTTTTCGCCTCCAATCATGGACGCGGTAGTACATACCTTTACTCTAACGTTGAAGTCGCCGCCGCTTGACGAACTGCTGGGCTTCGAAGGGCTGTTTGAATACGCCTTGATTCCAGTCTTGCTCGCATCGTTGCCGTTGCTTTTATTTTGCTCGCCCGACCACCTACATTGCCAACGCTCATTCGCAGCCCAAAGCGAGTAATTGCCTTTTACCACTCGCATGAGGGGGGCACTGGTGGAGTTATGCGAAAAGCCGCTCGACTCGACCGTCGTATTGCAAATAGTCAAACCAGCAGTGGGCGAGTCGGTAAAATCCGTAACGGAAACGCCCGCCAGCTTAGGCAGATCGGAACCACGATAATACTTTGCAAAACTATGCGCGTCGTTGGGCAAAAAGGCGCGTTGTAGAACCGTTTCAGTTGCAGTATCGGTAGAGCGCAACCCGCCATAAAGTATCTTGCGGACAGCGTCGATGCGGGTCATGGTGGCCCAGTTCAAGAAATTTCCGGCCCACTGCCCTGTCGTGGTTCCACTGTTGCAATATTTATCTGTCGTCAAGCTGGCCGGCTCATAGCGCCCATTAGTGTATAAATAACACTTCTGGGAATCGAAATAGCCGTAGTAATCAATCTGATGATTATAAGTCGTATCAAGGAGGCCATCCTTGTTCACGTCCGAATAATCGTCGTACGCCTTGTAGAAGAGTTGATGATCCTTCGACATATTAAGCATGACGATAGGAGCGACCGGCGCATTCAGGAACAATGGCACGTTGCTGAGCGTGACGGCATTTGCGGACATTGCAACGGAGCCCACCAGTAACGCACTGAGGCATGCCTTGAGCGCAGACTTAAAAATCCAGTTTTTCATGCTTGTTCCTTGAGTCAGCGCTTGAAGGTCGACTGCAGCACAACGATGGAATTCCCAGAGCCGCCACCGGCACGGCTGGTCACGCGATAGACGCGGGATAACGTGTCCTCGCCAAACTTGGCGCTGTTTCCGGTTGTTGCCGCCGGCAACGCAGGGAGCAACTCGATAACGTATTGCGGGTTGGGAACGCCGTAGTTAAGGCTTGCCGTGACGGCCGGGCTTGCGCCCCAATTGAACACAGCTGCCGAGCCCCCGCATGACCACCAGAAGCAGGGATCGCCAGGGCGCGCCACGGGGGCAGAAACCGGTGCGGTGATAGTGGCTTTGCGAAGCTCGTTCTCCCCAGCCCTCAATCCCGCCTCGGCCACCTGAAAGGCAATGTTGCGGTCACGCATATTGCCCGCCATCGACTCCTGCAGATTCGCGTCCTGCATGCCAGCCAAACCGATAACGGTCAGCAGCAGCAACATGACCAACGCAACGATCAGCACGGCGCCGCGCTCTCTCCCGCCCATATCTTCCATTGAAAAAGCTCCTTAATCCAGGCGGCTGCGAACGCCGATGGTTGAAACGAAGACCTGCCGCAACCGACGATCCTGCGTGCCACCTGAAGGATTGACTGTACTGCCGTTGAACGTGATCTGCTGTGGCGTCTCGACGATATTGTCGTCATTGCTCTGCAACAGCATCCCGACTCGAACACTGGTTACTTTCGCCCAGTTAGCGACATGGGTAACGCGGTCTGCGTTGGAAATCGCGTTTGCTGCCACGTAGGAGTCAGGCGCGCCGTCGCCAGAGGTGTCGTAGCCATAGGTGATCTGCATGTCTTGAATGCCCTCGACCAACTCTACGGGCGCAGCCGATCCCACACGCTGATATAGAGCGCGTCGACCTGCCGGATTTACGCCGATGAAGTACGCCAAGCTGCTGATTCGAAGAAGTTCTGACTCAACGCCAAATACTTCTTCTGGTGGTGCCGACGATCCTCCCCAACTCGCCGGAGATGCGTTGCCCGGCGATCCAGATGCGGCGTGAACCACCAACGCCGCCGATGTTCCGTCAGCGTTTAGATTGGTCACCTGAAACACACGACTCTTCGAGCAGTCGGAAATCATGACGATGTCGTTTTCACAGAGAGAGCCATTGGCTGAGCACGCAGGTCCACCATCGGCTCCTGCAACGACTGGAGAATTGGTTTCGGCTCGGAGGTTGCCGCTGCTGTTGTTGGCCTTGATACCTACATCCCCAGCGAATGCACCGCGGATAAACATGACGTCTGTCCCAGCGACAGGCGCGACGCCCGAACCCCAACCGGGCACTGCCCCAACGTTATCCAGCCCTTCGATCGGCATTTCAAAGTCAAACAGCAGCTTGTCCCCGGCATTGCTCGGGGAGACGTTCAAGCCGTTGTGCAAATTGCTGTTAGCGCCGCTGGCGCAACCTGCGTAACCCGCCATGCGCGTATCGCGGCTGATGAAATCGATCGCCAGACGCCCGTTTTCCTGAATTCTGGAAAGTGCGTCCTGGGTCGTGTAGACGTGTTTGCTGCCGAGAAATATCTGCACGACACCGGTCATGAGAATCAGCCCGATGACCATCGCGATCATCAACTCGACCAGAGAAAGCCCTGCTTGGCCTCGTTTCATTAGCTAGATCCGTGTTTGGTAGTTGAACTCGTATGTAGCCCCGTCAGCTTCCTGCCAGGTCACTCGAACGCTGCAAAGCGTGACATCGCAGCTGACCTCGCCGTCTCCGGCGGGCAGAGTGTCGGCCAGCAAGCCAAGCCAGCCCGCGAGGTCCTGTGCCGCGAGGGTGCTTCCCGTCGGCGCAGAAGCAGAGAGCGAAAGGTCATAGTTGCCGGCCTGAGCCTTGTCCCGGTTGATACGCATGCGGTCGATCATGTCGTAAGCCAGAATATTGGCCTGTGAACGCAAATAAGAGCCCTGGTTGTATTGCAGTCCCCTGGCCTGCAACGCAGCAAGCCCTATCAAACCGACCGAGATGATCACCAGCGCGATCAATACTTCGATCAGGCTGAAACCGGCATCGTGCCTCTTGAATTTCATTCGCATACAGTTCCCTTGCATATGCTGGTACGACCCGCCAAACCAATCTGAACGGTTCGTGCCCGCTCGGTCGAAGCGTTCGACAGATCGACATCCCAACTGAAGACGTCGCTACTGGAGGATGCCCTGGCGAGGGTACCAATGCTCGAATAGCGTACCCACCCCCTCCCTGTGGCACCGTTACGCCCGGTGATCGTGCTGCCCGACGGTGGTACGTCGGAGATCCGAAGCAAATTGGCTGCGTTGTATACCGGCGTCGCCGTATCGGACTCTGCAGAATCAACGAAGATAAGCCAGCCTGCGGACCAGTTCCCGCTAGCGTAATCACAGTTATCGCGCGCAGCATTTGCTCGACAGATAACGACCCTGCGGCTTCGCTTGACCGCCTCCGAACGAGCGTATGTCACCGAAGTCGTCAGGTCGTTGATCAGCGAAGTGAGCCTGGTATTTCGGACGGACTGAGACAGCGCGGGGACAGCCGCGGCCAATAAAATCGCAAGTATCCCGATGGTGACCATCAGTTCGATGAGCGTGAAAGCTTGTTGAGGGCGTCGCATTTATGGATTCATCCCGCGCTTTTGATTTGCATCCTAGGAAGAGGCGAACTTAAAGTCTGCCCGGCACGGATGTGCGGCCAATCTAGGATGATGGTCGGTTGTATTAGGAAAATCACGCAAGGATGCATGCCATGAAACCCAGTGGATTCACATTATTCGAGCTTCTGATCACGCTTTCTGTCTTGTCTGTCACGTTATCAATCGCAGTGCCTCAGCTACGCGACTCGCTTGTTCAGGCAGAGGTAGACAGCACGACGCGTCTGCTCCTGGCGTCGATCAGCCAAGCCCGTCATGAGGCGATCAAACGAAATGCGTTTGTCGTCATGCGAGCCAACGGGCAATGGGAGGAAGGCTGGGCGATTTTTGTAGATAGCAACCAAAACGCTGAGCAGGATCCCGGCGAAGTCGTACTGTTCACCCATGCAGAGCAATCGAAGCTCCGGATACAGGGCAACAGCACACTGTCCGACTATATCGGTTACAGCGGCACGGGACGAAGCAGGCAGGCATCCGGCGCATTCCAGGCCGGCAGCCTGTTTATCTGCAGTGAGCAACGCACCAACAAGCTGATCGTTAGCGCGGGAGGCCGAACCCGCTCAGAAAGGATTGCCGGGAACAGCTGCCCAGGCTAATCACACCGCTTTGAGCCGCAGCTCCTTCGGCATCGAAAACGTGACATTCTCCGGCCGGCCATCCAGCTCGTCCATGCCCGTTGCGCCCCACTCGCGTAGCCGGTCGATCACACCGCGCACCAGCACTTCGGGTGCCGAGGCGCCGGCTGTAATACCGATTCGGTCGATTTTTTCGAACCATTCACGCTTGAGGTCTTGCGCACCATCGATCAGGTACGCCGGCGTAGCCATGCGCTCGGCCAGTTCGCGCAAGCGGTTGGAGTTCGAGCTATTCGGACTGCCGACCACCAGCACCACGTCGCACTCGCCGGCCAACTGTTTGACCGCATCCTGTCGATTCTGTGTGGCGTAGCAGATGTCGTCCTTGCGTGGCCCGCCGATGCTTGGAAAACGCGTACGCAGCGCATCGATCACGCGGCTGGTGTCATCCATGGACAGCGTCGTCTGGGTGACGAACGCCAGCGCTTCGGGGTGGCGGACCTGAAGGTTGGCGACATCTTTTTCGTCCTCGACGAGGTAGATCGAGCCGCCATTGGCAGTGTCGTACTGCCCCATGGTGCCCTCGACCTCCGGATGTCCCGCATGACCGATGAGGATGCATTCACGCCCCTCACGGCTGTACTTGGTCACTTCGAGATGGACCTTGGTCACCAGCGGGCAGGTCGCATCGAACACTTTAAGACCACGTTTTTCGGCCTCCATCCGCACCGCTTGGGAGACGCCGTGAGCGCTGAAGATGACGATAAAGTCATCTGGCACCTGATCCAGCTCGTCAACGAAGATGGCACCCCGCTCACGGAGGTCCTCGACCACGAACTTGTTATGCACGACCTCATGACGCACATAGATCGGCGGCCCGAAAACCTCGAGTGCGCGGTTGACGATTTCGATGGCGCGGTCGACACCGGCACAAAAGCCACGCGGATTGGCGAGTTTGATTTGCATAGGGGCTCTCGACGCTCTGGGCGGGTGAGTTGCGAAGTGTATGACTGTTCTTTCGTGCTGCTGGGCCAGAAGGCCGGTAGTGATGCGACACAATTGCCGACGAGCCATCAGCGCTTTCGTGCCTGAGCGGCCAGCCGACAAGCGGACTCAGACGGGTTTGACCTCGAATATTTCCACTTCGAAGTTCAACGCCTTGCCCGCCAGCGGATGGTTGAAGTCGACCGTGACCTGACGGTCGTCAAACTGTTTGACGATACCTGGCAGCTCGGTCTTGGCTGCATCATTGAATATCACCAGCAAGCCCTCGGACAACTCCATATCCTCGAACTGGCTCCGCGGCATGGTTTGCACGTTTTGCGGGTTGTGCTGGCCAAAGCCCTGTTCCGGCGCAATATGGAAGGTCCGCTTGTCCCCGGACTTGAGCCCGAACAGTTGCTGCTCGAATCCGGGCAACAGATTTCCATCTCCGACCTTGAACGTTGCCGGCTGCTTGTCGAAGGTTGTGTCGACCTGCTCGCCGTTTTCCAGGCTGAGCGCGAAATGCAGGGTAACCTGCGTGTCCGGACCGATACGCTGTTCAGTCATTTGCCATTTCTCTCGTTTTACTGCTACGGAACATGTCCAGTGCCAGCATCACCGCGCCAACGGTGATGGCGCTGTCGGCAATGTTGAAGGCAGGGAAATACCAGCGGTTCTGCCAGTGGACCAGAATGAAGTCGACCACGTGCCCAAGCACGACCCGGTCATACAGGTTGCCGAGCGCGCCACCCAACACCAAGGCTAGCGCGACGGCGAGCCAGCTCTCGCCTGGCTTGAGGCGCTTCAGCCAGACCACCAGAACTGCGCTGACGCCAATGGCAATCACTGCGAACAGCCATCGCTGCCAGCCGGAGTGATCGGCAAGGAAGCTGAACGCCGCTCCGGTGTTATAGGCCAGTGTCCAGGCGAAGTAGTCCGGGATCACCTCTACCTTCTGGTACAGGTGGAAGTTGGCCTCGACGTAGTGCTTGCTCGCCTGGTCCAACACGATGACCAGAACGCTCAACCAGAGCCACGCCAGCTTGCCGAAACGGGCGCTCATGCGAGTCGCCCTGTCGCTGAAATACCGCGGCCATCATGCATAGTGACGGACCTCTCCAGCACCTTCGATGTTCTCCACGCAGCGGCCACAGATTTCCGGGTGCTCAGCATGGGTTCCCACGTCTGGCAGGTGGTGCCAGCAACGTCCACACTTGGGGTTCTCGGTCTTACCGACCGACAATTTCAGGCCAGCCATTTCGCTCTCGACCGCATCGCCCGGCGCCTCGGCAAGCGGAGCGACTCGAACCGCCGACGTGATCAGAACGAAGCGCAACTCGTCGCCCAGCCTGGCCAGATCGGCGGCCAACGCCTCCTCGGCGTAGAGCACGACCTCGGCTTGCAGGTTGCCGCCGAGGGTCTTGGCCGCACGACGCGCCTCGAGCTCCTTGTTGACCGCCGCCTTGACGGCCATGACCTTCTCCCAGAACTCACGCCCCAACTCGACGTCGCCCGGCAACTCTGCAAGCCCTTCATACCAGGTGTTGAGCATCACCGACTCGTTGCGCTCGCCCGGCAGGTACTGCCAGATTTCGTCGGCGGTGAACGACAGGATCGGCGCGATCCAGCGCACCAGCGCTTCAGCGATGTGATACAGGGCCGTCTGGCAGGAGCGCCGCGGCAGGCTGTCGGCGCCGGTGGTGTACTGACGGTCCTTGATGATGTCCAGGTAGAAGCCGCCCAGCTCCTGCACACAGAAGTTGTGCACCTTCTGGTACACGTTCCAGAACTTGTAGGTGCCGTAGGCTTCCTCGATTTCCCGCTGCAACAGCAGGGTGCGGTCGATGGCCCAGCGGTCGAGCGCGATCAGGCGATCGGCCGGAACCAGATGCTGTGCCGGGTCGAACCCGTCGAGGTTGGAGAGCAGGAAGCGCGCAGTGTTGCGAATGCGGCGATAGGAATCGGCGCTGCGCTGCAGGATGACCTTGGAGACCGCCATCTCACCCGAATAGTCGGTAGAGGCCACCCACAGGCGCAGGATATCGGCGCCCAGGCTGTCGGTGACTTCCTGCGGCGCGACGACGTTACCCAGCGACTTGGACATCTTGCGTCCGTTCTCGTCGACGACGAAGCCGTGCGTCAGCAACCCCTTGTAGGGCGCATGGCCGTCGATCGCAGAGCCGGTCAACAGTGACGAATGGAACCATCCACGGTGCTGGTCGGATCCTTCCAGGTACAGGTCCGCACGGGGGCCATCTTCATGCCCCATCGGGTGCGAGCCGCGCATGACATGCCAGTGAGTGGTACCGGAATCGAACCAGACATCCAGGGTGTCGCTGATCTTCTCGTACTGCGCCGCTTCGTCACCGAGCAACTCGGCGGCATCCAGCTTCGACCACGCTTCAATGCCGCCCTGCTCCACACGCCGCGCGACCGCCTCCATCAACTCAACGGTGCGCGGATGCAGGTCGCCGCTTTCCTTGTGCAGGAAGAACGGGATCGGCACGCCCCAGGTGCGCTGACGCGAGATACACCAGTCCGGGCGCCCGGCGATCATGCCATGCAACCGCGCCTGGCCCCACGCCGGAACGAACTCGGTCTGCTCGATGGCGTCGAGCGCACGGCGACGCAGCGAGCTGCCATCGTGCGCAACCTTGTCCATGCCGACGAACCACTGTGCCGTGGCGCGGTAGATCAGCGGCGTCTTGTGTCGCCAGCAGTGCATGTAGCTGTGCTGGATCGACTCATGCTTGAGCAACGCCCCGACTTCTCGCAGCTTCTCGACAATCGCGGGATTGGCCTTCCAGATGAACTGGCCGCCGAAGAACGGCAGATCCGAGACGTAGACGCCATGGCTCTGCACCGGGCTGAGAATGTCGTCATTCTCCATGCCGTAGTGCTTGCAGGAGCGGAAGTCGTCTTCACCATAGGCCGGTGCGGAATGGACGATACCAGTGCCCGCGCCGGTTTCTACGTAATCGGCCAGATAGACCGGGGCAAACCGCTCGTAGAAGGGATGACGGAAACGAATGAGCTCCAGCGCCCTGCCCTCGCAGCGGGCGATGATTTCACCCTGCAGACCGTAGCGCTGCAGGCAGGATTCGACCAGCTCCTCGGCCAGCACCAGCAGCCTGTCGCCGGCATCGACCAGGGCATAGACAAAGTCGGGATGGACGTTCAGCGCCTGGTTGGCCGGAATGGTCCAGGGTGTAGTGGTCCAGATGACGATGCTGGCCGGTTTGACCAAAGACGCAACGCCGAAGGCCTCGGCCAGCTTGTCCGCATCCTCGACCTGAAAGGCCACATCGATCGCATCGGATTTCTTGTCCTGGTACTCGACTTCAGCCTCGGCCAACGCCGAGCCGCAATCGAAACACCAGTTCACCGGCTTCAGACCCTTGAAAACGAAACCGCCTTCGACCATTTTCGCCAGCGCGCGGATTTCGCCGGCTTCGTTGGCGAAGTCCATGGTGCGGTAGGGGTTGTCCCACTCACCGAGCACGCCGAGGCGGATGAAGTCGGCCTTCTGCCCTTCGATCTGCTCGGCGGCATAGGCGCGGCAGCGCTCGCGCGTCAGGTCGGCAGGCTGATTCTTGCCGTAAGTGATCTCGACCTTGTGCTCGATCGGCAGGCCATGGCAGTCCCAACCTGGGACATAAGGCGCATCGAAGCCGGCCAGGGTCTTGGAACGGACGATGAAGTCCTTGATGACCTTGTTCACCGCATGACCGATGTGAATGCTGCCGTTGGCATACGGCGGACCGTCGTGCAGGACGAACTTCGGACGACCTTCGCCGATCTGCCGCAGCTTCCCGTACAGGTCGATGCTGTTCCAGCGCTGCAGAATCTCCGGCTCGCGCTGTGGCAGACCGGCCTTCATCGGAAATGCCGTGGACGGCAGATTGAGGGTCGCTTTGTAATCGGTCATTTCAGTCCTGACTCGTGATAAAGGGTGAAGCCCGCCAGTATTCGCGAGCTGCGGCGATATCCGCTTCGATCGCCGCCTTGAGCGCCTCTAGCGAGGCAAAGCGCTGCTCATCCCGCAGCTTGTGGTGAAAGGTCACACGCAGCCGACGCCCATACAGGTCGCCCTGGAAGTCCAGCAAATGAACCTCCAGATGTGGATGCCCATCGCTTTGCACCGACGGGCGCACCCCGATATTGGCCACGCCCGGCTGCAGTTGTCCGTCGAGCTCCGTGCTGACCATAAACACACCGGTTAGCGGTGTGCTCCTGCGTTTGAGCTGGATATTCGCCGTGGGAGCACCAAGTTGGCGCCCCAGCGCCTGCCCGTGGAGGACCCTGCCGGTTATGCTGAACGGCCGGCCAAGCAGCTTCTGCGCCAGCGCCAAATCGCCATCGGCGAGCACCTGACGCAACCGAGTGCTGCTGACGCGCTCCCCGTCGACCTCGATGGTGGTGGCGGCCTCGACGGTAAAACCTTCGGCAGCGCCAGCCTGCAACAAAAAATTGAAGTCGCCAGCGCGGTCGCAGCCGAACCGGAAGTCATCGCCCACCTCAAGGTGCCGGACACCGAGGCCTTCGACCAGCGTTGCATGGACGAACTCGGCGGCGCTCAGCTCGCGCAAGCGGCGATTGAACGCCAGGCATAGCACCAGATCGACGCCCTGCTCGTCCAGCAACAGCAGCTTTTCACGAAGACGAGTCAGCCGCGCAGGCGCCTTGTCCGGAGCGAAATATTCACGCGGCTGCGGCTCGAAAATCACCACGCAACTGGGCACACCGAGGTCGGCGGCTCGCTCGCGCAGACGCGCCAGGATGGCTTGATGCCCCCGGTGAACGCCGTCGAAATTGCCGATGGTGGCGACGCAACCCCGATGTCGGGGCCGCAGGTTGTGTAGACCTCGAACCAGCTGCATACCGCACTTCTTGATTGAAAAGTCGTCGATTATACGCATGACCCGGCAATCACGGACAGGTTTGCCGCCTGCCCCAGCGCTGATCAGTGTCGAAGATGCCGCGGTCGCAAGCCAAGCGCTACCAGCCCTACCGCGAACGCCGCCAGCCCCGCCAGAATCAACAGGCTCAACTGCAGCGCCCGGGTCTGCCAGCTCCAGGCGAACCATTCGGCGGAAGGCACGTTGAGCCACCAGACCGCTCCCACCATGGCCGCACAACCGCCCGCCAGGCGCAGCAGGAACACACCCCAGCCCGGCGCGAACTGAAACACACCGATCCGGTACAGCCCCCAGAACAGCAGCCCCGCATTGAGCATCGACGACAACGATGTCGCCAGCGCCAGCCCGACATGCTGGAGCGGCCAAATCAGTATCAGGTTCATCACCATGTTGGCGATCATGCAGATGATCGCGACCCGCACGGGCGTCTTCAGGTCCTGACGCGCAAAGAAGCCGGGAGCCAGGACCTTGATCAGCATGAATGCCAACACGCCTAGCGAATACGCCTCGAGCGCGTTGGCCGACTGCACCACGGCCTCCTCGGTCATCGCGCCGTAGAAGAACAGACTGGCAATCAGCGGCTCGGCAAGGATGCCCAAAGCGAGCGCCGCGGGAACGCCGACCAGCAAGACCATGCGCAGCGCCCAGTTGAGCGTGCTGGAAAATGCCTGGGGATCATCGCCGGCATGCTGCCGCGACAGGCTTGGCAAGATCACCGTACCGATGGCGATACCGAAGGCGCCCAGGGGCAGCTCCGAGAGGCGATCAGCGTAGTAAAGCCAGGATACGCTACCGGTCTGCAGAAACGAGGCAAGCACAGTATCGAGCAGAAGGTTGATCTGACTCACCGAGACACCGAACAGCGCGGGGACCATCAGCAGCATGATCCGACGCACACCCTCGTCACCGAACCTCACGCGAGGTCGCGGCAAGAGCCCCAGCTTCGCCACATAAGGAAGCTGAAAGGCCAGCTGGGCGAATCCGGCGATGAACACCCCCCAGGCCAGCGCCATGATCGGCTGATCGAAATAAGGCGTCAGGAAGACGGCCGAGGTGATCATGCAGACATTCAACAACACCGGGGTGAAGCCCGGCACTGCAAAATGCCCATAGGTGTTGAGCACGCCCGAGGTGAAGGCCGTAAGCGAGATCAACAACAAATAAGGAAAGGTAATACGCAGCAGCTCGCCGGCCAGCTGCATCTTGGCCGGGTCATCATGGAAACCCGGCGCGAACAGCATCACCACATAAGGCGAGGCCAGCACCCCAAGGGCCGTGATCCCGGTCAGAATCAGCCCGAGCATCCCGGCCGTGCGGTCGACCAGCAACTTGACTTCGGCGAGCGTCCGCTTAGCCCGATATTCCGACAGCACCGGGACGAACGCCTGCGCGAAGGCCCCTTCGGCAAATAGGCGCCGCAGAAAGTTCGGGATCTTGAACGCGATGAAGAAGGCATCGGCCGAAGCACCCGAACCGAAGTAGCTGGCCACCACCATATCGCGTACCATGCCCAGCACCCGGGACAGCAGCGTCATCACGCTGACTACCGCACTGGACCGCAGCAAGCCGCCTTTGCCGGATGTATCGGACATTTGTCTTCCTAGAGTTGCAGCGGGATGATTCCGGCCAGGCACTGGCCGGCGAATTGACGGCCAGTTACGACAGTGAAAGAGGTCGCGAGTTTAGCGACACCCCATCTGTCCGACCAGTGCTTTGAGCCCATCACTCGGGCTTGACAAGACCTCGCCGCATCGGCATGATTCGCGGCCTTATTTGCTTTGTAATCCCACGTTTTCGAGGAGTTCGACGGTGGCCAACAGCCCTTCCGCCAAAAAACGCGCAATTCAGGCTGAGAAGCGTCGCAGCCACAACGCCAGCTTGCGCTCCATGGTTCGCACCTACATCAAGAATGTGGTCAAAGCCATCGACGCAAAAGATCTGGAAAAAGCTCGTACTGCTTACACTGCAGCCGTGCCTGTTATCGACCGCATGGCCGACAAAGGCATCATCCACAAGAACAAAGCCGCTCGTCACAAGAGCCGCCTGAACGGCCACATCAAGGCCCTTGGCGCTGCTGCTGCCTAAGCTGCTCGTTCTTGAAAAAAACCGGCCTTGAGCCGGTTTTTTTTATACCCCCACTCCGCCCGCCACGGTCACGCAAGATCACGCAAGATCACGCACGCAGCGCGCGACCTTATCGCGTCGCAGACCAGGGCAAGATCGGGATGGCAGTCACTGCGTTCTGCGGACTGCCTTCGATAACGCGGTCGCTGTAAACGAGATAGACCAGCGTATTGCGCGCCTCATCAAAGAAGCGCACCACCTGCATGGTCTTGAACACCAGCGAAGTCCGCTCCTTGAACACCACCTCGCCATCCTTGAGCTTGTCGCTCATACGGATCGGACCGACCTGGCGGCAGGCAATCGACGCCTCGGCTCGATCCTCCGCCAACCCAAGCCCACCCTTGATGCCGCCCGTCTTCGCCCTGGATAGGTAGCAGGTAACCCCCTCGACTTTGGGGTCATCGAAAGCCTCCACCACAATCTTGTGGTTCGGCCCCAACCACTTGAAGACCGTATCGACCTCACCCACCTCACGCGCCATGCCAGTCATCGGCACGGCCAGCAGAAGCATCAGCGCCTTAGCCAGTCGCATCGAACCCCTCATACCAGAATCATGTTGTCGCGATGAATGAGCTCAGGCTCGTCGACGTAACCAAGCAGTTTCTCGATCTCGTCAGACGGGTGCCCCAGGATCCGCTGGGTTTCAGCTGCGCTGTAATTCGCCAGGCCACGGGCCACCTCCTGCCCCTCAGGCCCCACACAGACAACCATCTCACCCCGACGGAAACCACCCTGCACGGCCTTGACACCCACCGGCAACAGGCTGCGGTTACCCTGCCTGAGCGCATACACCGCACCCGCATCCAGCGTAACCGAGCCACGGGTCTGCAAATGCCCAGCGAGCCATTGCTTACGCGCCGCATGACGACTGCGCTCGGGCGCCAGCAAGGTACCCAGCTGCTCACCCGTTTTCAGCCGCGCCAGCACCTGCTCGATACGCCCACCAGCAATGACCGTATGCGCACCCGAACGCGCCGCCAGGCGCGCCGCGCGCAACTTGGTTTGCATGCCGCCACGCCCCAGCGCACCACCCGTTGCGCCCGCCACCGCATCCAGCGCAGGATCGTCAGCACGCGCCTCGCTGATCAGGTTGGCACCGGGATTGTTCCGCGGATCCGCATCGAACATACCGTCGCGATCCGTGAGGATCACCAACAGGTCAGCCTCAACCAAGTTTGCGACCAGCGCCGCCAGGGTGTCGTTGTCACCGAAGCGGATCTCATCAGTGACGACGGTGTCGTTCTCATTGATAACCGGCACCACACCCAGATCGATCAATGTTCGCAGCGTACTCCGCGCATTGAGATAGCGCTTGCGATCAGACAGGTCGTCATGGGTCACCAGCACCTGCGCGGTCTGCTGATCGCAGCGGCCGAAACTGGCCTCCCAGGCACGGATGAGCCCCATCTGCCCCACCGCAGCGGCAGCCTGCAGCTCATGCACAGCCTTGGGGCGCACCGTCCAGCCGAGCCGACTCATACCCGCGGCCACCGCACCGGAAGATACCAACACCAGCTCAACGCCAGCCTGACGCAACGCCACCATCTGATCGACCCAGACAGCCATTGCCGCCTGATCGAGACCACGCCCATCAGCGGTCAGCAGCGCACTACCAATCTTCACCACCCAGCGCCGCGCGCCGCTTACCTTGTCCCGCATCGATCCCGCCTTCTATCCAATATCCGGCCAAACCATTCGATGAACTGCGGACGAAGCAGCCCAACGACCTGCCACCCATAGGCACCACTTATGCGAACAAACCTTTAGCGCACGTAGAAGATTTCTGCGCCACCCTCATCGTCATCATCATCATCGTCGAAGTCGTCGTCATCATCCGCATCGACCGCCGCCTTGACGCCAGCACGGCGCAACGCCCTCTGGTCGTCAAGCTCCTGCAGACGCGCACGCGCTTCATCTTCGATCTGCTGATCCAGCTCGGCAAGCGCCTCGGCATAGGCCGGCTCCTCGCTGATGCGCAACGTGCGCTCATCGAGGTAACGCATGATCGCCTGGCTGAGCTCCTCGGTACCCTCGCGCTCCAAGGCAGAAATGACGAAGACCGGCCCGTTCCAATCGAGACGTTCAACTACCCGACGCACGCGCTCGTCGCGATCTTCCTCGAGCAACTGGTCAGCCTTGTTCAGCACCAGCCAACGGTCACGCTGAGCTAGCGCCGGACTGAATTTCTCGAGCTCGTTGAGAATCACCTCTGCCGCATCGGCAGGGTCGCTCTCGTCGAGCGGCGCCATGTCCACCAGGTGCAACAACAAACGTGTACGCGCCAAATGCTTGAGGAAGCGAATCCCCAGACCAGCGCCTTCGGAGGCACCCTCGATCAAGCCGGGGATGTCGGCGATCACGAAGCTCTTGTAGCGCCCAACACTAACCACGCCAAGGTTTGGCACCAGCGTAGTGAACGGGTAATCGGCGACCTTCGGCTTCGCAGCCGACACCGAGCGGATAAAGGTGCTCTTGCCCGCATTGGGCAAGCCCAGCAGACCGACGTCCGCCAACACCTTCAGCTCAAGCTTCAGATCCCGCGCATCGCCTGGCTTGCCCGGCGTCGTCTGCCGCGGCGCGCGATTGGTGCTCGACTTGAAGCGGGTGTTGCCAAGACCGTGCCAGCCACCCTGAGCAACCAGCAGGCGCTGCCCCGCCTTGGTCAGATCCCCGATGACATCCTGGGTGGCGGCATCGATGACCGTGGTACCGACCGGCACCGGCAGGATCAGGTCCTCACCCTTGGCACCGGTGCACTCGGTGCTCCCACCCTTCTGGCCATTCGGCGCATTGAAACGGCGGGTGTAGCGGTAGTCGACCAACGTGTTGAGGTTCTCGTCGGCCTCCAGATAAACGGAGCCTCCATCACCACCATCACCCCCGTTAGGGCCGCCCTTCTCGATGAACTTCTCGCGACGAAAGCTCATCATGCCGTTACCGCCGTCGCCGGCCTTTACAAAAATCGATACTTCATCGACGAATTTCATGGGAACGCCTCCCGCCGCAGGGACGGGCTAGAAAACAGGAACATAAGGGTCTTGCGAAACCCGGCGAAAACTAGAGCAAAGCAGCGTTTTGCAAGAGCCCTATAGAGCATACAGAAACAAAAAAGCCCCGTCGCATGACAGGGCTTTTCCAGCAACGCCGCGATCAGGCCGCGACGACGCTCACGTAGCGACGGCCAAAAGCGCCCTTCACTTCGAACTTGATCACGCCTTCCACTTTCGCGAACAGGGTGTGATCCTTGCCCATGCCAACGCCGTAGCCGGCATGGAACTGGGTGCCGCGCTGACGCACGATGATGTTACCGGCCTTGATGGCCTGGCCGCCGTACATCTTCACGCCAAGACGTTTGGCTTCTGAGTCGCGACCGTTGCGGGTAGAACCGCCAGCTTTTTTGTGTGCCATGAGTTCAATACTCCTGTTAGGGGATTCAGGCCCGATTAGCCCTGAATACCGGTGATTTTGACCTCAGTGAACCACTGACGGTGGCCCTGACGCTTCATGTGGTGCTTACGACGGCGGAATTTGATGATGCTGACCTTGTCATGACGACCTTGGGCGATCACTTCAGCAGTGACCATGGCACCATCGACCACCGGAGCGCCGATCTTGACATCGTCGCCGTTGCCGATCAGCAGAACGCGGTCGAAAGTGACTGCTTCGCCAGTGGCAACTTCGAGTTTTTCAATCTTGAGGAATTCGCCTTCGGCGACCTTGTATTGCTTGCCGCCGGTAACGATAACTGCGTACATCTGTGTATCTCCGTTGATCCTGCTCACCCAGCGCTTAAGTGAAATAGTTGGTGGCTGGCATGGCTGCTTGGGGCCGGAAGGGACGCCCTTGCAATTGCGTAAGGCAGGGAAATGCCCAGGGGGAAAGTTCAGGGTCCGCGATTGTACGCATCCACCCATGCCGGCGCAATAGCCGCCTGGCCTTGCCTTGACAGTGTCTGACCCGCCCCATAGCATGCCGCGCAATCTCCGAGGAGTACTCGTCCCCGATGCAACCCCAGGCCTTTTACCAAGTAGTGGCTGACGATTTTGCCGCCGTTGACGGCATCATTCGCGACCAGCTGACGTCTCGCGTACCGCTGGTGGAAAAGATCGGGGATTACATCACCTCGGCCGGTGGCAAACGCCTGCGCCCCCTTCTTGTGTTGCTCAGCGGCAACGCCCTCGGTCTGCAGGGCGACCAACTACGGCTACTGGCGACCGTCATCGAGTTTCTGCATACCTCGACCCTGCTGCATGACGACGTCGTCGATATGTCGGGCATGCGCCGCGGCCGCTCTACTGCCAACGCCCTCTGGGGTAATGCACCCAGCGTTCTGGTCGGCGACTTTCTATATGCCCGCTCGTTCGAAATGATGGTCGAGCTGGGTTCGATGCCTGTCATGCGCATCATCTCCCAGGCCACCCGCGTCATTGCCGAGGGCGAGGTGTTGCAGCTTTCCAAGGTTCGCGATGCCAGCACTACCGAAGAGGTCTATATGGAGGTCATCCGCGGCAAGACCGCCATGCTCTTCGAGGCCTCCACGCACAGCGCCGCCACCCTGGCAGGCGCCAGCGAGCAGCAACGTGAGGCGCTGCGGACCTTCGGCGACAACCTGGGCACGGCCTTCCAACTAGTCGACGATCTGCTCGACTACCAGGGCGACGCCGAAACGCTGGGCAAAAATGTCGGCGACGACCTGGCCGAAGGCAAGCCGACGCTGCCACTGATCTACACCATGCGTGAAGGCACACCGGAACAAGCGGCACTGGTCCGCAAGGCTATCCAGAAAGGCGGCATCGAAGACCTGGAGAGCATCCGCAGTGCCGTCGAGGCCTCCGGCGCACTGGATTACACCGCCCGCCTGGCACGCGACTATGCCGATCGCGCGATCGCCTGCCTGGAGCTCATTCCGAGCAACCGCTATCGCGACGCCCTGGTGGAACTCAGCCGTTTCGCCGTTGCCCGCACGCACTGAGCCAACCCTTACCGAGGGATGCAGCTGCGCATCCTTCATCCCCCTTGCATCGAACCCTGGAGTAGCCACTCGCCCACCATTGATCGGCGTTGAGAATATTTGCGCTTGTATATTTGCAAATAACAATTATTCTCATTAACGAAATCAACTGGAGGCGAACATGACCTATCTTATCGATGCTTGGCTGGACCGCCCGCAGCCCTACCTGCGAATACTCGATCGTCATACCGGCGCGGTATGCATATCGCTGGAGGGAGCCGCCCTGGATGAACTTCGCGACCAGGGCGACCTGGACCTGCAGGAACTGAGCACCAGCGAACCCTGCGTGCTCAAGGAGCTGGTGCGCAACCTGTTCCTGTACTCCTACGCGCGGGCATTGCGCCCTTAGCAGTGGTTACAGAACGGCCAGCAGCTCGACGTCGAATACCAGCACGCTGTGCGGCGGAATGCTGCCGACGCCCTGGGCACCGTACGCCAGTTCGCTCGGCACGTAGAGCCGCCACTTACTGCCTACGCCCATCAATTGCAGCGCTTCGGTCCAGCCAGCGATGACACCACCGACCGGGAACTCGGCGGGCTGGCCGCGCTGATAGGAGCTGTCGAAGACGGTGCCATCGATCAGGGTGCCGTGATAATGGGTCCGCACCTGGTCGTCGACGCTCGGCTTGGCGCCCTCGCCGGCCGTCAATACTTCGTACTGCAGGCCCGACGCCAGCGTGGTCACGCCATCGCGCTTGGCATTCTCAGCCAGAAACGCCTTGCCCTCGCCTGCTGCAGCTTCCGCCTTGCGCTGCGCCTCAGCCTGCATGCGCTGGCGAATGACCGCAAAGCTGGCGTTCAGATCTTCCGGACTGACCTGGCTGGCCGCTCCGCCAAAGGCGTCACGAATCCCGGCAATCACGGCGTCAAGGCTGATGCCCGGCGGCGGATTCTCGCGCAGTTGATCGCCCAGCTGACGGCCGATGCCATAGCTCACGCGCGTTTCGTCGGTGGATAGGTTGGGATCGGTCATGTCTGGGCTCCGCTGAAAAAAGGGCGCACAGCCTAGCACAGCGATAAACGCTTCGATAAAGCGAGACCGACATGGAGCGATGCAGCCTGACGCCCTGCTACCAAGCGGACCGTAGGCTGATCGGAACCCGCAATGGCTGAAACGCCGCCGGCCAACCTGCACATCTCCTACCGGGCGGCTTCGGTGTGGCGCGACCGGTGTTGGGGCCCCGTAGGCTCGGTCGAGCGGACTGCTTGTGTAGGAGTGGCCTCTGGCCGCGACCTAGGCTTTCCGCGCGGCGGCGGGTCGCAAGCAGAGCTTGCTCCTACAAGGGAGGCTTCGGTGGGGCGCGACCGGTGTTGGGCCCCGCAGGCTCGGTCGAGCGGACCGCTTGTGCAGGAGTGGCCTCTGGCCGCGACCGAGCTTCCGCGCGCGGCGGCGGGTCGCAAGCAGAGCTTGCTCCTACAGAAAGCTTCGGCGTGGCGCGAGCTAAAGCGAACTGGTCACCGCGTAGGCTCGATCGAGCGAACTGCTTGTGTAGGAGTGACGCCTGGCCGCGACCGAGCTTCCGCGCGGCGGCGGGTCGCAAGCAGAGCTTGCTCCTACAGGGGCTTCGGCGTGGCGCGAGCTAAAGCGAACTGGTCACCGCGTAGGCTCGATCGAGCGAACTGCTTGTGTAGGAGTGGCCTCTGGCCGCGATCGAGCTTCCGCGCGCGCGGCGGCGGGTCGCAAGCAGAGCTTGCTCCTACAGGGGAGGCTTCGGTGTGGCGCGACCTGTGTTGGGCCCCGTAGGCTCGGTCGAGCGGACTGCTCGTGTAGGAGTGGCCTCTGGCCGCGACCGAGGCTTTCCGCGCGGCGGCGGGTCGCAAGCAGAGCTTGCGCCTACTGGGGGCTGCCGGTCAAAAGGTGCTGATCACGCAGCGCCCGAACCGCTGGCGCGTCAATGCTTGGTGAGCTTGTCCAGATAGCCCATCGCGAACGCGGAGAACACGAACGTCAGGTGAATGATCACGTACCACATCAGCTGCTCGCTCTCGAGCTGCTGGGCATCCATGAACATGCGCAACAGGTGAATGGACGAAATAGCGACGATCGAGGCCGCGACCTTCATCTTCAGCGAGCCGGAATCCATCTTGCCCAGCCAATCGAGCTTTTCCTTGCCTTCGTCGACGTTGAGTTGCGACACGAAGTTCTCGTAGCCGGACAACATCACCATGACCAGAAGGCCGCCCACCAGCGCCATGTCGATGAGAGAAAGCAATTTGAGGATCAGGTCGCCCTCGCTCAGCGAAAGCACCACAGGAAGAATGTGCCAGATTTCCTGGAAGAACTTGATCGCCAGCGCCAACAGCGCGAACGCCAAGCCAAAGTAGATAGGCGCCAGCAACCAGCGGGCGGCGTACATGCTGTTCTCGATGAAGCGTTCCATCTGTTCTCACTGCGTGGTGGGACTCGGCTGGCGAGTATACGCAGCGCAACAGCGTCTTCAACAACCGCTTGTTGCAATGTATTTAAGGCTGTGGATAAGAATTTCGCGACAAGGCTGGCCGAAACTGCACGCCAGCCTGCGTGCAGCCGCCGAAGCCCTCGATCAGGGCCTGGACTCCCAGCCGCCGAGGTAGCGGGCCTGATTGGCATTGACCTTGCGCAGCTCCGCCTGCATGTGCAGCTGCCAGATCGAAGGAGAATCGGATTCGCCGTAGCCCTGGCCGCAGAGATTGGTGGCAATGGCCTGCAACACCGACTCGGCCTCACGAGGCCCGTGGAATGGCCCCTGCGCCTTGATTGCGGTGGGCTGCCCAGCCTCGAGGCCCGCCGCACAAAGCAAGGTCCAAAGGCCATTACCGCCGGCCAGCGGACGGATCATGCATTCGATACGGGTAACCAGCCCCAAGCATTGACGATTCAGACACAGCGTGTGAGACATGACGGCGATCCTCGCGCTAGGTTGCGCACCGTCATTCGATGCGAATGCGGGGCAGCCTGTTTATCCACAAAACTTGTGGATAACCATGTGGACAGAGAGTGGGAACTCTCCTCCACTGCAGACCCGCCGCCGCTCACATCGTTCCGTCCGTTTATTGCTCGCTCGAGAGGGGCTAGTGTTGCTCGGCGCCCTTCGCGGGTACGGCTGCGGCCTCCGGCGTGGCCGTATCGCCTTTGCCATCATCTTCGAGCTCGATCTCAGCGATGTCACGCAAGCGCTCCACCACTCGCGCGTTGACGCTGCCCTTGGGGAACTGCCCATCCTGGTCTGCTGCGCCTACGGGTTCACCTACCAACAAGGATAGCGCTTCATCCACATGGCGCACGGCATAAATGTGGAAGCGCTCCTGACGCACCGCCTCCAGCACACGCTCATCGAGCATCAGTGTCGTAACGTTGGCGAAGGGAATGATCGCACCCTGCTCGCCCGTCAGACCGCGCGCTTCGCAGAGGCGGAAAAAGCCTTCGATCTTTTCGTTCACACCGCCGACCGCCTGAACCTCACCGAACTGGTTGATCGACCCGGTAATGGCGAAGCACTGCTTGAGCGGGGTTCGCGAGATGGCGGAGATCAGCGCGCAACACTCGCCCAGCGAAGCACTGTCGCCATCGACGTAACCGTAGGATTGTTCCAGCGCGATACTGGCAGAGATTTCCAGCGGGAATTCCTGCGCATAGCGGCTGCCCAGGAAGCCCGTCAGAATCATCACGCCCTTGGAGTGAATCGGCTGGCCGAGATTGACCTCGCGCTCGATATCGACGATCCCCGAGCCGCCCGGGTAAACGGTGGCAGAGATCCGCGCTGGCATGCCGAATGCCGAATCACCGACTTCCAGCACGGTAAGGCCGTTGCACTTGCCGATCGCAGCGCCTTCGCTGTCGATCAGGATGACGCCTGCAAGGATGTCCTCAAGGATGCGTGCCGAGACACGGCCGGTGCGGGTCGCCTTGGCTTTAAGGGCGCGCTCGATATGACCGACGTCGGTGACGTCATCCTTGGCCAGCTGGCGAATGAAGTCCGCCTCGCTGACCAACTGAAACAGATCGCCGATACGCGCCGACAGCCGCCCCTGGTGCTCGGCGAGCCGCGCGCTATAGGTCGCCAGGCGCGCCACCGCAGCCGCGGTCAGCGGCGCCATGCCTTCTTCCGACGTCCGCGTCTTCATCAGCTGCGCGAACTGCTCGAGGCTGTCCTCGGCCAGGGGGATCTCCTCATCGAAATCCACCAGAACCCGAAACATTTCCTGGAAGTCCGGATCGAGGTCCTGCAGCGTGTAGTACAGCTGGCGCGAGCCGATGATTACCACCTTGACGTTGAGCGGGATGACCTCCGGGTTCAGCGTCACCGTCGCCAGACGGCCCAGTTCGGCCAGCGGCGACTCCATTTTCAGGCGCCGCGACTGCAAGGCCCGCTTGAGCGCTTCCCAGACGAAAGGCTCGCTGAGCATCTTTTCGGCTTCGAGCATCAGGAAGCCGCCATTGGCGCGGTGCAGCGCGCCGGGGCGCAGTTGGCGATAACTGGTGTAGAGCGCGCCCTGATCGGTGCTGTATTCGATACGACCGAACAGGTTGTCATAGGTCGGATGCGGTTCGAACACCACCGGTGCCCCGCCATCCAGCGCATGCCCGACCACCAGGCTCGGGCTGTACTGCTCCTCGAGCAGCTGACGGGTCTGGGCGTCCGGACGGTTTTCATCCACCAGCTGCTCGACCACTGTCTTCAGCAGGTTGACCTGAACCGCCTGCAGATAGGCCTCGACCCCGGCGTTCTCGGCGTACTTGTCCGAGAGCGGTGCCAGCAGCGGCTGCAACGCCTGGCTGATGGTTTCGTCGTTGAGCTGTCGCAGCTGATTGCTCGACTCACGCTTCCACAGCGGCAGGCTGGCCAGCCCTTCGTTGAGGCTTACCTCCAGCGCCGAGATATCCTCGTGGTAGCGCTCGCGCTCGGCTTCCGGCAGTTGGGCGAACTCCGCTTCGTCCATCGACTTGCCGTCTTTCATCGGCGTGAAGGCGATGTTGCTGCTGTCGCGGTACAACGCAATGTCCTTTTCCAGCGCCAGCTTCTCGATGACGTCCAGCGCCTTGTCGTAGCGCTGGTTGAACGCACGGTCGATGGCACTTTTCTTCTGCTGGAAGCTGGGGTGTTCGAACACGGCCGGGAAGGTCGCCATCAGATTGTCGATCAGCTGACCGATGTCCGCGATGAATTCCGCGGCGCCGCCCTGCGGCAGCTCCACCACGCGCGGTTCGCGCGGCTCGTCGAAGTTGTTCACATAAACCCAATCCGACGGCGTAGCCAGGCGCTTGCCTTCGGCTTTCAGGTAACGCCGCACAAACGAGAAGCGCCCGGTACCCGGCTCGCCCATCACATAAACGTTATAACCGGGGCGTGGCATCGCCACACCGAATTGCAGCGCCTCTACGGCGCGCTCCTGGCCGAGCACACCGAGAAAAGGCTCCAGTTCGTCAGTGGTCTTGAAATCGAATTGACTGGGTTCGAAGGGACGGGTCAGCGCTTCGGGCGCCAGGCGCAAGCCGGCAGCGACGGTTTCGGGCATTGGGGATCCTTGCTGAGGTGGCCACGGGGCCACGAGTGATGCCGCCATTCTGGCGTTGCCCATGCCAGCCTGCAAGATTCAGGACGCGCCCCCGACGGCCATCGCCTTGCCCCGAGCCTGAAACGACCGCGCTGCAGGAGCGCCCTGCCCTTCGCCATGTTCAGGCACGCCGCGCGCCGATAGGCGCCGCTCGGCACCGGCGCGCCCAGCCGAGCACCGGCACCTCTCGCGCCACGCCCGATCAAACCTGAGACGGGAAAGCCCTCAAACGTCGTTGCGCGCGCGAAGCGCGTCGCGGATTTCGGTCAACAGCACTTCCTCCTTGCTGGGAGCCGGTGGCGCTGAGGGCGCTTCGGCTTCCTTGCGCTTGAGATGATTGATGCCTTTGACGGCGAGGAAGATGGCGAACGCCACGATGGTGAAATCGAACACCGTCTGGATGAAGCGCCCATAGCTGAGGGTGACCGCCGGCGTATCGCCGACCGCCTGCTTGAGCACGATAGCCAGGTCGGAGAAGTCGACGCCACCGATCAGCAAACCCAGTGGCGGTGTCACCACGTCGGCGACGAACGACGAGACGATTTTAGTGAAGGCGGCGCCGATGATGATACCGACGGCCATATCGATGACGTTGCCTCGAACGGCGAACGCCTTGAACTCATTGAGCATACCCATCTGTATGTTCCCTTTGGTCAGTGGAGGAATTCGGAGTCGGAAATTCGCCGTAGCGCTTCAACCCTGTGCAGCATAGGCGGGGTTCAAGCGGCGAGCCAGAGAGGTTGGTCGACGAGCGGGACGCACCAATGGCGCCGGCTTGATCGCCGTCAAAAGAGATCATGGGCGGCAGCGCTAACGTACGGCTCCCTATACTCATCTGGAGCGCCATCATGCACGTCGAACACCACCCTCTGACCAAGGATTTCCCTGAAAAGCGCGAACAGCTCCAGTTGCTGCGCCAGCAGGACCCCGCTTTCGCGCGCAAGGCCGAGCAATACGAAGCCCTGGACAAGCAGATCTGCCGCGTGGAAGACGGTGTCGAAACCCTCGATGACGATGCGTTGAGCGCCCTCAAGCTCGAGCGCGTCACACTCAAGGACGCCATCGCGCGTGATCTCAAGCGCGCCAGCGGTAGCTGCTGTGGCGGTTGCTGCGGCTAAGCGGCATCGCGCCGACATGACGGGCATCTGCAACAGGTGCCCATCGAGCGATCACCCCTTGTAGGCCAGGCTCGGCCAATGACATCACACCGACGAGCGATCGGACCTGGCCGCGCTCAAACCAGCCCACCAAAGCGGAAACCGGCGCCCACCCAGACAAAGGCCACCGCCGTCAGGGTGATCAATACGATATGCACACCGAGTTGCGTGAGTCGCTGCGCATCGAGCTTCGGGATGATCGCCAGCCGCGCATGCACGCCCAACACCGCGGTGAAGGCCAGCAGTACCAGCTTGGCCTGGACCAGGTGAGCGACGGGCGAGCCGCCGAACCATTGCGCATGCGGCAACCACTGCCCCGCCAGCCAGATGCCTGTCACGATCTGCAACAGTAACGCCGGGATCCCGACTCGCTCATAAAGCGCTTCGAATGCGCGCACCGGCTGCACGTCGCGGCGACGTAACGCGCCGGGCAATACGCTTAGCAGCAATACCAGATGGCCGCCGACCCAGACGCTGGCGCCGAGAAGGTGCAGAAACAACATGTAGCGCATGGGGCGACTCCTGTTCGATTTGTTTACAGTCTGGCGGCTCTGAAAGCGCTTGTGGCTGATGGCGATCAAGTCAGCCGCTATCATGCGACTCCACCTATCCGACGCGGAGTTCCCCATGGCCAAGGCCAAGCGTATGTATGGCTGCACCGAATGTGGCTCGACCTTTCCGAAATGGGCCGGTCAGTGCGGTGACTGCGGCGCCTGGAACACGCTGGTGGAAACCGTGATCGACGGCGCCGCGCCCCCGTCAGGGCGAGCCGGCTGGGCAGGCGATAAGGCCAACATCAAGACCCTGGCCGAAGTCAGCGTCGAAGAAGTGCCTCGCTTCTCCACCGCCTCCGGCGAGCTGGATCGCGTCCTCGGCGGCGGCCTGGTCGATGGCTCGGTCGTGCTGATAGGCGGCGATCCCGGCATCGGCAAATCGACCATCCTGCTGCAGACCCTTTGCAATGTGGCTCGCCAGTTTCCGGCACTCTACGTCACCGGCGAAGAATCGCAGCAACAGGTCGCCATGCGCGCACGACGCCTGGACCTGCCGCAGGACCGGCTCAAGGTCATGACCGAAACCTGCATCGAATCGATCATCGCCACGGCCCGCCTGGAAAAGCCCAAGGTGATGGTCATCGACTCGATACAAACGATCTTCACCGAACAATTGCAGTCGGCACCGGGCGGTGTCGCTCAGGTGCGCGAAAGCGCCGCATTACTGGTTCGTTTCGCCAAGCAGAGCGGCACGGCGATCTTCCTGGTCGGCCACGTCACCAAGGAAGGTGCACTGGCCGGACCGCGCGTGCTCGAACATATGGTCGATACGGTGCTCTACTTCGAGGGCGAATCGGATGGGCGCCTGCGTCTGCTGCGCGCCGTGAAGAATCGCTTCGGCGCGATCAACGAGCTGGGTGTATTCGGCATGACCGACAAAGGGCTCAAGGAGGTCACCAACCCCTCGGCGATCTTCCTGACCCGCGCGCAGGAAGCGGTGCCTGGCAGCGTGGTCATGGCCACGTGGGAAGGTACCCGGCCAATGCTGGTGGAAGTGCAGGCGCTGGTCGACACCAGCCACATGGCCAATCCGCGGCGCGTCACCCTGGGGCTCGATCAGAATCGCCTGGCCATGCTGCTGGCCGTGCTGCACCGCCACGGCGGCATCCCGACCTACGATCAGGACGTGTTCATCAACGTGGTCGGCGGCGTGAAGGTGCTGGAGACGGCCTCGGACCTGGCGCTGATGGCGGCGGTGATCTCCAGCCTGCGCAACCGACCGCTGGACACCGATCTGCTGGTCTTCGGAGAAGTCGGTCTGTCGGGGGAGATCCGCCCGGTGCCGAGCGGCCAGGAGCGGCTGAAGGAAGCCGCCAAACATGGCTTCAAGCGAGCCATCGTGCCCAAGGGCAATGCACCGAAGGAAGCACCCGCCGGGTTGCAGGTCATCGCCGTGACGCGCCTCGAGCAGGCGCTGGACGCGCTGTTCGAATAACGCGCTGCGCTCAGGGCTCGCCGAGCGCAGCCAGTTCGCGCTCGAGCAACGCCTCGTCACCGAGGTTGAGCTCGACCAGCCGCCGCAGGTGGCTGATGGAAACCACATCGATATGCCGGCACACCAGGCCGATCAACTCCCCTTCGCTATGGGACATCTCGACCTGCATGCGCACCTCGGCATCATCGGCCAGCCGTATGCGTGCCTCGAATGGCTGATTCGGATCGGCGTCCCAGTCGGTCGGGCGATGCACCAACAGCCCCTTCAGGGAAACATCGTGCAACTCGACCGGCCAGCGGCGCGCGCCCTGCTCCAGCTCGGTTTGCGCATCGAAGGCGATGCGCTGAAACCGTCGACGATCGCTGTTTGTTTCGCTCATCAAGATCACTCCGGGAGAATTTCCGTTAACTATAGGCCACCCAGGCGTGCGGCAGGCTCACAGCCAGCGCCGTACCCGCCGCCGGTAGGTCCGGTATTCATCGTCGAACAATCGCGTCAGCAGCTGTTCTTCATGCACGATCACGGTGCGCTGCATGCAGTAGATCAGCAGCGGTAGCAGCAACCAGGGCCAAAGGCTGTCCATCAGCACGCCTACGCCGCAGTAGATCAGCGTATCGGCCAGGTAGATCGGGTTGCGCGAGAAAGCGAACGGACCCGTCTGCAGCAGACTGCTCGGCTTTCCGTAAGGGTTGATGGTGGTGCGATGGCGAAACATCTCCCAAGCCGCCCAGACCATCAGCAGACCGCCAAGGGCGATCGCGCTCCAGCCGGTGTACGCCACGAGTTCATGGGGAGGCAGATCGAGCGGCACCCATCGGGCCAAGGCCCAGGCGCAGCCAATGAAAACCAGGTAGACCAGCGGCGGTGGCGGAATCGCTCCGACAGACTTAACAGGCATGACGCATCCAAAATGAAGAGATGAACAGCGCGCCCCGCGGCAGCGCGACGCTGCCCTCGGTGATCGACGTATCGAATCGCAGCCTGGTTCGAACCTAAAAGTCGGCGTTAGTGCTGGCCCGGCAGCCAGCCATGCACCATTGCGTGCTTCATCAGGTCCGCCGGTCGGTCGATGTCGAGCTTGCGGCGGATACTAAGCCGGTGGGTTTCCACGGTCCGCACGCTGATCTGCAGGGCGCGCGCCATGGTCTTGTTGTTGTGCCCCTGCGCGAGCATCAGCAGCACTTCCCGTTCACGGGGGGTCAGCTCGCGCTCTTCGGCGTTACGGCTGGCCAGCTTCTCGGCGACGCCCTCGCTGTAGTACGTGTCCCCGGCGGCGATGGCTTCGATGGCCACGATGATCTCGCGTGACGGTGCGTCCTTGAGTACGTAACCGCGGGCGCCAACCTTCACCGAGGTGTTCACGTACTCCTGGTTGTCATACATGCTCAGGATCAGCACGCGAATGTCCGGAAAGTCGCGGCGCAACGCCTGGGTCAGCTCGAGGCCGTTGATGTCCTTGAGCCCGATGTCCATCAGCACGACATCGACCGCTACGCGATTGAGCAGCTCCAGGGCTTCGGCGCCGCTGCTGGCCTCGCCGACCACATCCAGTTCGGGCACGGCCATCAACAATGCGCGGATACCGTCCCGAACCATGACATGGTCGTCGATCAATACCACCTTGATACGTGCTTGCGGGTTCATTGTGCGAGCCTCTTGTTGTTGTCGACGGAAGTCAGCCGGGGTGCGCCGGCAAGGTTACGTCCAGCTCGGTGCCACCGGCTTCGGAGGTCAGGCTGAAGCGCCCTCCAAAGTGCTCCACCCGCTCACGGATGTTGCGCAAACCGATGCCGCCGCCCTTGATGCTGTCGAGCTTGCGGGGATTGAAGCCGATCCCGTCGTCCCTGACCCTCAGGCGCACTGAAACGCCATCACCGTCCAGACTGATACGGACCTGCCGCGCGCCCGCGTGACGCTCGATGTTGGTCAGGGCCTCCTGCAGCACGCGAAACAGTGCGACCGCCACCGAGTCGTCAGGTGCTCCGTGGCCGAGGTTATTGGTATACCGCAGGGTCAGGCCACTGCGCTGCTCGAACTCGGCGACAAGCTGGCCAATGGCCGCCGACAGCCCAAGGGTATCAAGCAGCGAGGGATGCAGGTCATGGGAAATTCGTCGCACTTCCCCGATAGCCCCGGCCAGTCGTTCGACGCCGGTATCGAGGGTGGTCAAGGCTTTGGGACTGCCGCTGGCCAGTTCGTGACTGGCCAGCTCGAACTGAAACTTGATCGACACCAGCAATTGGCTGATGCCATCGTGCAGCTCTCTGGACACGCGAGAGCGCTCCTCCTCCTGCAGGCTGACGATACGCTGGGTCAGCAACTGCAACTTGCGGTCAGCCAAGCGCCGCTCGCTGACGTTCAGCGTCAGGCCGCTGGCGAACACCAGCAGCACCGCGACCAGCGCCACCCCGGCGATCGCCAGCATGGTGGTATGGATACCGCTGGACACCTCGTTGCGCACGTTCAGAATCGCCTGATCCACGTCCTCGAGATAGAGTCCGGTGCCAAGCATCCAGCCCCAGCGTTCAAGCATCACCACGTAGGCAAGCTTGGCCGCGAACTGCCCGGTAGAAGGCTTTTGCCAGGTATAGCGCTGGAAGCCGTCGCCGCGCTGCGCGCTGCGCATCAGTGCCTGGATCACCGGCAGGCCGTTCGGATCCGTCATGTTCCAGAGATCCTGCCCGACCAGTTCGCTCTGGCGCGGATGCATCAAGCTGCGCCCGCTACGGTCGTAGACGAAAAAATAGCCATCGCTGCCGAAGCTGAATCGGCTCAGCGCGGCCAGCACCTTCTGCTTGGTTTCGTCGTCATCCAAACCGCTGTCGTAGAGCGGTGCGATGATGCTGGTGGCCATTTCCACATAGTTCTTCAGCTCCGCCTGCTTGCTCGCCAGGATGCTGGCCTCGATCAGTTGTGCCTGCTGCTCGCCGAGCCGCTGGTTCTGCACGATCACCAGGGCACACACGACCGCCACGGCCAGCAGCAATGGCAGGATGCTGAGTGCGGCGATCTTGTGCTTGAGCTGCATCGAGCCTCTCCGAATCAGGCAAGCCTCAGGCGGCGCAACGGCAATGGTGCCTCGGACGGCGACCGCGTCCCGTCGCGCCCGCGCCTGGACAAACAAAAAAGCCCGGCAATGGCCGGGCTTTCGCTACTGCTGGTCGTGCTTAGTTACCGTAGACCGGGAACTTGGCGCAGATGGCCTCGACCTTGCCACGCACCGCCTCGATCACCGACTCGTCGCCCATGTTGTCGAGAATGTCGCAGATCCAGCCAGCCAGGTCGCGGCACTCGGTCTCACCGAAGCCACGCGTGGTGACCGCCGGCGTACCGATGCGCAGGCCGGAGGTGACGAACGGAGAACGCGGGTCGTTCGGCACGCTGTTTTTGTTCACGGTGATGTGAGCATTGCCCAGCGCCGCGTCGGCATCCTTCCCGGTGATGTCCTGCTTGATCAGGCTGAGCAGGAACAGATGGTTCTGCGTGCCGCCGGAGACGACATCGAAGCCGCGCTGGATGAACACGTCGGCCATGGCCTGGGCGTTCTTCACGACCTGCTGCTGGTAGGCCTTGAATTCAGGCTGCAGCGCTTCCTTGAAGCACACGGCCTTGGCCGCGATGACGTGCTCCAGCGGGCCGCCCTGGGCGCCGGGGAAGACCGCGGAGTTGAGCTTCTTCTCGATCTCCTCGTTCTTCCTGGCCAGGATCAGGCCGCCACGCGGGCCGCGCAGGGTCTTGTGGGTGGTGGTGGTGACGACGTCAGCGAACGGCACCGGGTTCGGGTAGACACCCGCGGCAACCAGACCGGCCACGTGCGCCATGTCGACGAACAGGTAGGCACCGACCTTGTCGGCAATGGCGCGGAAGCGCGGGAAGTCCAGTTGCTGCGAGTAGGCCGAGAAACCGGCGACGATCATCTTCGGCTTGTGCTCGACGGCCAGGCGCTCGACTTCGTCGTAATCGATCAGGCCCTGGTCGTTGATGCCGTACTGCACGGCGTTGTACAGCTTGCCCGAGGACGACACGCTGGCGCCGTGGGTCAGGTGGCCGCCGTGGGCCAGGCTCATGCCGAGGATGGTGTCACCGGCGTTGAGCAGCGCCAGGTAGACAGCGCTGTTGGCTTGCGAGCCGGCATGCGGCTGGACGTTGGCGTAGTCGGCGCCGAACAGCTCCTTGGCGCGATCGATGGCCAGCTGCTCGACCACGTCGACATACTCGCAACCACCGTAGTAACGCTTGCCCGGGTAGCCTTCGGCGTACTTGTTGGTGAGCACCGAACCCTGGGCTTCCATTACCGCCGGGCTGGTGTAGTTTTCCGAGGCGATCAGCTCGATGTGGTCTTCCTGGCGCTTGGCTTCCTGCTGCATGGCAGCGAAGAGATCGGCGTCGAAACGGGCGAGGGTCAAATCACGGCTGAACATGGCGGTCCTCAGAGTCAGCTGGCGGTAAAAAGCGAGCCGCAGAGTCTACCTCATCCGCAAAAATGCGGGTATGAGGACTGGTCATCTGCAACATGAGCGCCGCGCTAGGCGCCTGCGTGCAGCAGCCTGTCGCCGTTCCGCTCCGGTTGCACAGATCAGCTCGGCGCTCAGGCCCCGTAGCCAGCAACGACCTCGCCCAAGCATGCTGCCGGCATCGGGCGGCCAAGATAGAACCCCTGCACTTCATCGCAGCCATGCGCCTGGAGGAAATCCAGCTGCAACTGGTTTTCCACCCCTTCGGCAATCACCGCCAGCCCCAGGCTATGCGCCATGGCGATGATGGCACGGGCAATCTGGCCGTCCTGCTCGCCGGCGGGCAGCCCATCGACAAAACTGCGGTCGATCTTCAGCACGTCGATGGGAAACTGCTTGAGGTAATTGAGCGAGGAATAGCCGGTGCCGAAATCATCGATCGCAATTGATGGCCCGAGCCGCTTGAGCGACTCGAGCGTACGCAGCGCCTCCCCCACGTCCTGCATTAGGATGCTTTCGGTCAGCTCCAGCTCGAGGCGAGCCGGTTCGATGCCGCTCGAGGCGAGAATCTTAGCGATACGCTGACCGAGCTGGCCGTCGGCGAACTGCCGGGCCGACAGATTCACCGCAACCTTCGGCACCCTGAGCCCCGCTCGTTCCCACGCCAGGAGCTGCCGGCAGGCCTCGGCCAGCACCCAGTCACCGACCTCGACCACCAGCCCCAACTCCTCGAGCACCGGAATGAACGCCGCCGGCGACACCAGGCCACGGTCCGGATGCTGCCAGCGCAGCAATGCCTCGACGCCGGTCAGGGTCCGACCGTCGGCCAGCAGCTGCGGCTGATAATGCAGCACGAACTGCTGTTGCTCGAGGGCATGCCGCAGGTCGCTTTCGAGCTCCAGTCGCTCCAGTGCGCTGGCGTTCATCTCAGCCTGATAGAACTGGAAATTGTTCTTGCCGCGTTCCTTGGCGTGGTACATCGCCGTATCGGCATTCTTCATCAGCTGGCTGAGGTCGTCGCCATCCTGCGGGCTGAGGGCGATGCCGATGCTGGCGGTGACGAAGAATTCACGCCCGGACAGCACGAACGGCTCGCTCAGGCTGGCCAGGATGCGCTCGCCGACGTGAATGGCGCGCTTGAGCGCCTCCTCGCGATCATTGCCTGGATGCAACAGGAAGGTGAATTCGTCGCCGCCCATGCGCGCCACCGTATCGTCCGCATCGACACAGGAGGCCAGTCGCATCGCGACCTCCTTGAGCATCCGGTCGCCGGCGGCATGACCGAGCGAGTCGTTGATCGGCTTGAAGCGATCCAGGTCGAGGAACATCAACACCACCCAGCCCCCGCGTCGCGCCGCCAGCTGCAGACTGCTGTGCAGACGGTCCTGAAACAGCGTGCGATTGGGCAGTTGGGTCAGGCTGTCGTAGTAGGCCAGACGATGGATGCGCTTCTCGCTGGCCTTGCGCTCGCTCATGTCGCTGAAGAAGCAGACATAGCTGACCAGTTCATGCTCGGCGTCGCGCACCGCGGTAATGCCGACCCAGCACGGGTAGGTATCGCCGTCCTTGCGCTTGAGCCAGAACTCGCCCTCCCAGGTCCCGGCCTGCAGAATCTGGTCGCGAACGAAGGTCATGTGGTTGGCTTGCTGGCGATCGGCGCTCAGCGCCATCGGCAGCTTGCCCAGCATCTCCTCGCTGCCATAGCCGGTAATACGCTGGAATGCCGCGTTGACCTGGACGATCCGCCCGTCCGGGTCGGTGACGACGATGGCCGCCGTGGAATGGTCGAATACGGTCGCGGCGCGGCGCAGCTCCGTTTCGGCCTGGCGCTGCTGACTGACGTCACGACCGATGCACAGGGTTCCGTCGAACCGGTTGTGCTCGTCCCAGATCAAAGTGATGCGCAATTCGATAGCGACCGGGCGACCGTCCGCGGCGCGACAATCGAAATAGAGGGTCTCGCCTTGCAGGCTCTGGCCGAGTTCGGCCAGGGCAAGCGGGTTGGTCGAAGCCCTGCGCACGCGGCGCATCAGCTCGTAAAAACGCGCGGCCTGGCGGGGTTTCGTCACCACCCGGTCAAGGCCGTGACGCAGCGCCCAGTCCGGGCTGTAACCCAGCACAGCCTGGATGGACGGGCCGACGTAGTCGATCCGCACCGAGCTATCGGTGGTGAAGATGACATCTTGCAGGCTGTCAGCGAGCATGCGATAGCGGCGCTCGCTGTCGCGCAGCGAGTGGCTGTGCTCGATGTCCGCGGTGACATCGCGGGCGACGCCAATCAGCCGCCAGATCCGCCCTCGTGAATCGCGAGACAAGACCCGCTCGCAGAGGCTGAACCAGCGCCAACTGCCATCGCGGTGCCGCCAGCGCAGCAACGCCTCCTGCCCGACGCCTTCGCGCATCGAGCCGCGCAGCGCCAGCAGACGCCAGATGTATTCCTGATCGTCGGGGTGACTGATGCGCTGCCAGAAGGCATTGCCATCCTCGCCGCGCTCGGCCTCGCTGTAGCCCAGCCGCGAGGCCAGATTGCTGTTGCTGTAGACCAGCTTGCCGCTCTGCAGATCCTGCACATAGAGGGTGTCGGGCACCGCCCGGAGCACCTCGGACCAGAAGCGTTCGCGCTCGACCAGCGCCGTTTGCGCCTGCCGCTCACGGGTGATGTCGCGCATGACCCAGACGAAGCAGGAGGGCTGCGAATCGCGCCCCAGGCAAAGCGCACCGCGGGCGATGGAAAACAGGCGGAACTCGCCGCCCTGCAGCAAACGTACGGGCGGGAGGCAGACATCGCTTGCCTGATCGACATCGAAGGCCTGCGGATCGAGCGCCGGTAGCAGGTCCTGCAGCCGATAACGCGATACCTGCTGGCTGCCCAGGCCGAACATCTTCTCCGCCTGACGATTGAGGTGCTGCAGCCGGCCGGAGAAATCGCTGATCAGCACCCGCTCGTCAATGGCGTCCAGCGCGGCAAGCGAATAACGCAGCGCCTGCCAGCGAGCGTCGAAGCGTCTGGGCAACAGCCGAGCGCCTAGCCGAGCCACAAGCCGGACCAGCGGCGCGAAGCCTACGGAACGGGACGCCTGCAGTGGAGATGTGTTGTCGTCAGTCAAACTGTCGAACCTGTGCAAGAGGGCGACAATAGCCCTGCGGCGTATGCGTGAATGGCGCTAAGCATGCCCTGCACCAAGGCAAAACGCCACCATCGAATGCGGAGCGCCTGGTTTGCCCTGCCTGACGCATTCCGGTAGCTTTGCCGGATTGTCCCGATCGTCCGCCACGACGGGTTTTTCATCCTCTTTTTTCTTCGTCACGGGCATTCGTCTCCATGGCTCAATACGTCTATACCATGCACCGGCTGAGCAAAGTCGTTCCGCCGAAGCGTGAAATCCTCAAGAACATTTCCCTGTCCTTTTTTCCGGGTGCCAAGATCGGCGTGCTCGGCCTCAACGGCGCGGGCAAATCCACGCTGCTGAGGATCATGGCTGGTGTCGACAAGGAGTTCGACGGTGAAGCCCGCGCCATGCCCGACCTGAACGTCGGCTATCTGCCGCAGGAACCCGAGCTCGATCCGAGCAAGACCGTTCGCGACGTCGTCGAAGAAGCCGTCAGCAGCATCAAGGATGCCCAGGCGCGCCTGGACGAAGTCTATGCCGCCTACGCCGAACCCGACGCCGATTTCGACAAGCTGGCCGCCGAACAGGCCAAGCTCGAGGCCATCCTGCAGGCCAGCGATGGCCACAACCTCGAACGCCAGCTCGAAGTGGCCGCCGACGCCCTGCGTCTGCCGCCGTGGGAGGCCAAGGTCGAACATCTGTCCGGTGGCGAGAAGCGCCGGGTCGCGCTATGCCGTCTGCTGCTTTCGGCACCAGACATGCTGCTGCTGGACGAACCAACCAACCACCTGGACGCCGACTCGGTGGCCTGGCTGGAGCACTTCCTTCACGACTTCCCCGGCACCGTCGTGGCGATCACCCACGACCGCTACTTCCTCGACAACGTCGCCGGCTGGATTCTCGAACTCGACCGCGGCGCGGGCATCCCTTACGAGGGCAACTATTCGGGCTGGCTGGAAGCCAAGTCCGCGCGCCTGGCGCAGGAATCCAAACAGCAATCGGCCCATGAAAAGGCGATGAAGGAAGAGCTGGAGTGGGTGCGCAAGGGCGCCAAGGCCCGCCAGGCGAAATCCAAGGCACGCCTGCAGCGCTTCGAAGAGCTGCAATCGCAGGAATTCCAGAAGCGCAGCGAGACCAACGAAATCTACATCCCGGCCGGTCCGCGCCTGGGCGACAAGGTCATCGACTTCAAAAACGTGACCAAAGGCTACGGGGATCGCGTCCTCATCGACAACCTGTCGTTCAGCATGCCCAAAGGCGCCATCGTCGGTGTGATCGGCGGTAACGGTGCGGGCAAATCCACGCTGTTCCGCATGATCATGGGCAAGGAGCAACCGGATTCGGGCAGCATCGAGATCGGCGAAACCGTGCAGGTGGCCTGCGTCGACCAGAGCCGTGAAGACCTGGACGGCAGCAAGACCGTATGGGAAGCGGTGTCCGACGGCTCCGACATGATCCGTATCGGCAATTATGAAGTCCCTTCGCGCACCTACGTCGGACGCTTCAACTTCAAGGGCGGCGACCAGCAGAAGTTCGTCAAGGACCTGTCCGGTGGTGAGCGCGGTCGTCTGCACCTGGCGCTGACCTTGAAGGAAGGCGCCAACGTGCTGTTGCTCGACGAACCCTCGAACGACCTGGACGTGGAGACCCTGCGCTCGCTGGAAGAAGCGCTGCTGGACTTCCCCGGCGCCGCCATCGTGATCTCCCACGATCGCTGGTTCCTCGACCGCGTGGCCACGCACATCCTCTCCTACGAGGACAACGGCGACATCGTGTTCTTCGAGGGCAACTACACCGAGTACGAGGCCGATCGCAAGAAACGGCTGGGCGATGCGGCCTCTCAACCGCATCGGGTCAAGTACAAGAAGCTCGCCCAGTAGCTTCGATCTTCAACGGAGCCGCAAGGCTCCGTTTTTGCGTGACGAATCGCCTCTGGTGGCCAATTGCTAGATGCCGGATAATTGCGCGCCTCGAGAGCAGATTCACCCATGCGGAACGCCCGCAAGGCGTCGCGACAGGAAGGGATAGACACCGACATGGCAGCACTGGGCTTACGCGGGAAATCGTTGCTGGTGCTAATGCTGACCTTCCTGCTGGCCATCGGCGTGACGGTGCTGGTCGGGCAACAAGCCCTGCAAGGCGTACAACACCGTTTCGGTGAGGCCTACGCGCGCAACGTGGTGCAGCTCAACCGTGAGCGGCTGTTCGCACCGGTGACTCGCGAACTGGCCCTGGCCCAGCGACTGGCGGAATCGCAGATCACCCGCGCCTGGCTCCTCGACGAAGACGACGCCGCCCGCCGCGAGTTGTTCTTCCGCGAGGCCGCCGGCTACCAGCGGGCACTCGGTGACCATTCCTACTTCGCCGCGTCGGCCGCGACCCATCGCTACTACTCCAACGGCGATCAGCAGGCACCCAGCGAACAGCCTCGTTACGTAATGAAGCCCGACAACCCCGATGACGAGTGGTTCTATGTCACGCTGCGCTCGGATGCGCCCTACCACCTGAACGTGGACCGCTCGGTCGTCACCGGCGATCTGAAGATCTGGTTCAACATCGTCACCCGTGATGGCGACCGCCCCCTCGGTATCGTCGGTTCGGGCATCAGCCTGAAAGCCTTCGTTACCCAGTTCATCGAAGAGAACAAGACCGGCGTCGAGTCCATGGTGCTGGACAGCTTCGGCTCGATCCTGGTCCACCCCAACCCGAACCTGGTCACGCTCAACGCCGATACCTCGCAAGGGCGCTCGCTGTCCACCAACCTGCTGGGCCTGCTCGATGACATCGATCAGGCCCAGGCGCTGCGTCAGGCGATGGCTTACAGCCGGGAGCATCCCGCCGAGACGGTCACTCTGGAGACGAGCCTCGATGGCGAGCCACGTCTGCTGGCTCTGACCTGGATTCCGGAGCTGCAATGGTTCGTCGCCAGTGCCGTCGACCTGCGGACCGCCCAGGTAATCGAGCTCAAGCCATTGCTGCCCGCGCTCGGTGCCGTCCTGCTGCTGTTGGCGGTACTGATTCTGTTGGGTGCCTGGTTGGTCGACAAGCGCCTGCTGAGGCCCCTGCGGCAGTTGCGCAAAAGCGCTCAGGCGATCGCTGCCGGGCAGTACGAAACGCCGCTGCCGCTTCACCGCGACGATGAAATCGGCGAGCTGAGCGCCGCGTTCAGCAGCATGGCGCAGCAGGTGCGCAGCCACACCCACGAGCTGGAGAGCCGGGTTCAGGAGCGCACCCGCGCGCTGGAGCAGGCCAACCGGGAAATGGCCGCGGCGCACAAGAAGATCGACGACTCGATCGACTACGCCAGCCTCATCCAGCACGCCATCCTGCCCAAGCGGCAACTGGTCGCCGACCTCGATGATCGCCATGCCGTGCTCTGGCATCCGCGCGATGTGGTCGGCGGCGATTTCTACGTCTATCGCGCCACAGCCCAGGGCTGCCTGCTCGGTGTGGTCGACTGCGCTGGCCATGGCGTACCCGGCGCGCTGATGACCATGCTCGCCCATGCCGCCATCGAGCAGGCGATTTCAGATGCCGGCCTTGGCGACCCGGCCGCGATCCTTGCACGCACCGATGGCATCGTGCGCAGGATGCTGCGCGACGACAGCACCCAGCATGCCCTGGCCACCAACATGGACGTGGGCCTTGCCTATGTCGACGTCGAACGCCGTCGGGTGATCTATGCCGGCGCTAAGATCGCGCTGTATTACAGCGACGGCGAGCATCTCGATGAACTGCCAGCCGGGCGCCGCGCGGTGGGAGATCGCCGTGTCGGCGAATACCACAACGCCGAGGTCGAACTGAAGCCGGGGCGTACCTTCTATCTCGCCACCGACGGCTTCCTCGATCAGGCTGGCGGCGAGCTAGGCTATGGCTTCGGCAACAGCCGCTTCGCCGAGATGATCCTGCGTCACGCCCGCCTGCCGCTGGCCGAACAAGGCGCCGCGTTCAGCGCGACCCTGGCCGAATACCAGGGCGATTATCCCCAGCGTGACGACATCACCATGTTGTGTTTCCGTTTCGATTGAGCGCCATCCACCGGAGTCGAGTCGCCCCATGGAAAATCTTGACCTCTTCGCCATGCGCGAAAGCTACAACAGGCAGCAGATCATGCTGTGCTTCAACGGGCCGATCTCGCGCAGCCTGATCGAGGAAATCGGCAACGCCCTGCGCAACTACCTGGCCGCCGACCACGCCAATCCGTCGTCGGCCATGGACGTGTTCGCCGTCTATATCGAAATGACCCAGAACATCCGCCACTACGCGAAGGTCCGAAACTGGGCCGACCAGGAAGCCGGCGCCACCGTCGTGGTCGCCCGCAATGACAGCGACGGCCGTTATGTCGTCTCGGCCGGCAACCTGATCGAGACCGCAGATGGCGAAGCGTTGATCGCTGCCATCGAGGAGCTGGCGAGCCTGGACAAAGCCCAGCTCAAGGCCAGGTACAAAGAACAATTGCGCAAGCCGCGCGAAGACAACACCGTGAGCGGCGCCGGGCTGGGCCTGATCGACATCGCCCGTAAATCCAGCGAGCCACTCAAGGCCTCGTTGCAAAGCGTTGCCAACGGCCGCTCGTTCATCAGCCTGAGCGCGGTCATCTGACTTACAAGAGCCAAATGCACATGAATGATTTCTCCATTGCCGGCAGCCAGTCATCGCCTGCCATTCAATCCGATTGGGCCAACGGCGTGCTCTCCATGCAGGGCGATTCCTACCCGGAAAACTCCTACGAGCTGTTCCACCAGGTCATCGAGTGGATCGAGCGTTACCTGGCCGAAGCGGACCGCCCGCTGCGCCTGGAGTTGCACCTGCTGTACCTCAACACCAGCAGCATCAAGGCGGTGATGGACATCTTCGACCTGCTCGAAGCGGCGCACCAGCAAGGCAAGTCGGTGGCCGTCAACTGGCATTACGATCGGCGCAACGAGCGCGTGGTGGAACTGGCCGAGGAATTCAAGGAAGACTGCACCTTTCCATTCATGATCCTCAGCGACGAATAGAAGGTCTGTATGCGCGGCCAAAAGCCTCTGGAAAGCCAGGTCCTGGAGTCCTTGTCCGACCCCCGGAATCAGGACCATCCGCTGCACGAAGCGCTGAGCCAGCTGTGGGAAGCGCATCACGCCCTGCTCAACCGGATCGAGCGGATCGCCCGTGTCTCCGACGGCTATCAGAGCATCGTCCGGGACCGCGAGATGACGCTTTCGGCGCGCTTTGAGAAACAGCTGCGGCAGCTGGAAAAGGTCGCGCGCATCTCTGATCGCTACCAGATGATGATGCGCGACCTGAATATCGCGCTGAAAGAGGCCTCCACCCACGACGCGCTGACCGGGATCGCCAATCGCCGCCTGCTCACCGAGCGCCTGCGCGACGAAACCGAGCGGGCCAAGCGTTATTCGCGCCCGCTGTGCATCGTCATGATCGATATCGACCGCTTCAAGGTCATCAACGACCAATATGGCCATGAAGTCGGTGACCACGTGCTGATGGACGTGGTACGCGTGATGGAAGCGGAAATCCGCGAGCACGATCTGTGCGGCCGCTGGGGCGGCGAAGAATTCCTCGTCGTGATGCCGGAGACCACCAGCGCACAGGCCGTGACGGTCATGGAGCGGCTGCGTCATGCCGTTGCCAAGCTACGCATTCGGATCAACGACGATTCGCTGTCCGTCACGGTGAGCCTGGGCATGGCGGAACTGCGCGCTGGCGAGAACTACTCCACCGCCATCAACCGTGCCGACGTGGCCTTGCTACGCGCCAAGCGCAACGGCCGCGATCGCTACGAAATGGCGGACTGACCCTTCAGCGATTCGCCCCATCCAACGGCAGGCGCTCGACAATCGCCTCGACGATCTGCTCGGGCGCGGGCCGAATGTCCACCCGCATGGCCTCGCGCTCGTCGGGGCGTTCCAGCGTCTGCAGCTGGCTGCGCAGCAGGCGGGGGTCGAAGAAATGCCCGCCACGCCGGGACAGCCGCTCCAGCAGCAGCTGCTCCGAGCCGTCCAGATAGATCCAACACAGGTCCTCGTGATCAGCGCCGAGCAGCTGGCGGTAGCGGCGCTTGAGCGCCGAACAGGTGAAAACCCAGTCATGACCCTGCTCCCGTCGCGCCTCGATCGCCTCGTGCATCGCCTGGAGCCAGGGCTGGCGGTCTTCGTCATCGAGCGGGACGCCCTCGGCCATCTTCTGCTTGTTGGCGTCGCTGTGAAATTCATCGGCATCGGAGAAGCCCCACCCCAGGCGGGCGGCCAGCTTCTTGCCTATGGTGGTTTTGCCGCTGCCGGCAACACCCATGATGATCACGATCACTGACTGGCACCTTCTTTCGCGGTGGCGATTGGGCTGCGATCCCCGGCACCCACGCCGTCGAGGCGGGAGCACGACACTTCCAGCCTTCGGTCACGCAGGCGGTGCGAAGTTCCTCTTTGTAAGGGCTGGCAAACAGCGCGCCAGGCACCGGTTCAGGTGCAGGAGCAGGAGCAGGAGCAGCTTGTCGCCGCCATAAAAAAAAGCGGCGCACCTTCGCAGGTGCGCCGCCTGGCGTCGAACGACGAGCGATTAGTCGTTGATCTGCTTCAGGTAGCTTGCAGGCTCAGCGCCCAGGTTGTTCAGCATGCGCTCGCTGTACCAGTCGATGAAGTTCACCACACCGAACTCGTAGGTCTTCGAGTACGGGCCCGGCTGATAGGCCGTCGAGTTGATTCCGCGCTGGTTCTCTTCAGCCAGACGACGGTCCTGATCGTTGGTGGCGTCCCACACCTGGCGCAGACGCGCCACGTCGTAGTCGACCCCTTCGACGGCGTCCTTGTGGACGATCCACTTGGTGGTGACCATGGTCTCCTGAGCACTGATCGGCCACACGGTAAAGACGATGATGTGATCGCCCATGCAGTGGTTCCAGGAGTGCGGCAGGTGGAGGATACGCATCGAGCCGAGGTCCGGGTTCTGGATGCGGCCCATGAGCTTCTTGCAGCCTTGCTTGCCATCCATGGTCATGGAGACCGTGCCCTTGAGCAGCGGCATGCGCACGATACGGTTACGCAGGCCGAAGCTGGCGTGAGCGTAAGGAATCTTCTCGGCGTCCCACTTGGCGGCCGATTCGGCGACGTGATCCTTGAACGCCTGGCTGGCGCGGGGATCGGTGACGTCGTCCCACTCCAGCAGGGTGTTGAGCAATTCCGGGTGCGAGCCGTTGCAGTGGTAGCACTCGCGGTTGTTTTCCAACACCAGCTTCCAGTTGGCCTTTTCCACCAAGGTGCTCTGCACGGCCACCTTGGCGTTCTCCATGTCGTAGGGTTCCATGTAGTGCGACAGGGTAGCCAGGAAGTCATCGATCGCTGGCGGGTTTTCGGCCAGGGAGATGAAGATATAGCCGCCAGCCGTCTTGCAGTTCACCGGCTTGAGCCCGTAGTCATTCAAGTCGAAGTCGGCGCCCATTTCGGTGCCGGCGAATAGCAGACGACCGTCCAGTTCGTAGGTCCACTGGTGGTAAGGGCACACCAGCTTGGCCACCTTGCCCTTGTCACTGGTGCACAGCCGCGAGCCGCGATGGCGGCAGACGTTGTGGAAGGCATGTACCGCACCTTCCGCACCACGGATGACCAGGATCGGGTTGTCGCCGATCTGCAGGGTGAGGAAGTTGCCCTTCGCGGGGATTTCGCAGGTCATGCCGGCGATCAACCATTCCTTGTGGAAGATCTCCTGCATGTCGATCTGGAACAGACGTTCATCGCTATAGAACGGCTGTGCGAGGGAAAAATTCGGCTGGCGCGTCTGCAGCATCTCTGCCGTGGCCTTACGTGCGGCTTCGAGCGGATCGCCCAGGCTCAGGTTGGAAGTGACATCCATCGGTTGCTCCTCAAGCCGGCCGCGCCTTGCAGGCGTCTATGGCTGGCGACAATAAAGTGGCTATTCGGTTACTACGCAAGGCGGCGAGCCGGACGGCATTGGTGCCATCAACAAGAATGCGACCCCGGCGAGACCGCCTTCCCTTGCTCGGCTGCGACCGAGTGTGTCGCGGCCCAGCCGGGAAACCTTATCCATGGACGACAGGCACGCATCCGTTTCCGACGCGCGAATGCCCATGACATCTGGCTGGTCGCGATAAGCATGCCGATGTCGCGAACAGGTAAGTGACGCGGTATTGCGTTGCGCACAATTCTGAGCCATAGGGGCCATGCGTCGTGCAGTCGCAGCCCTGGAAAAGGTCTTAAACAAGGGCCGTCGTAGCCAGCGCGCAATCGAGGTGAGCATGTCCAGTAACTTCCTCAATCCGGTCAATACCCAGACATGGACCAACGGCCGCCATCTGGTGCGCTGCGTGAAGGTCATCCAGGAAACCTGGGACGTACGCACCTTTTGCTTCATGGCCGACCAGCCGATCATGTTCTTCTTCAAGCCGGGCCAGTTCGTCACCCTGGAATTGGAGATAGATGGGCAACAGGTGATGCGCTCGTACACCATCGCCAGCTCACCTTCGGTGCCCTACAGCTTCTCGCTGACGATCAAGCGCATCCCCGGCGGCAAGGTGTCCAACTGGTTGCACGACAACCTCAGCGAGGGTGATCAGATTCCGGTGCACGGCCCGGTCGGCCTGTTCAACGCCATCGATTTCCCCACCGAGCGAGCCCTGTTCCTGTCCGGCGGTGTCGGCATCACGCCGGTCATGTCGATGGCCCGCTGGTTCTTCGACACCAACGCCAACGTCGACATGGTGTTCGTCCACAGCGCTCGCTCGCCGAAGGACATCATCTTCCACCGTGAGCTGGAGCACATGGCCTCGCGGGTCAATAACTTCAGCCTGCACATAATTTGCGAAAAGCACGGCATGGGCGAGGCCTGGGCCGGCTATCGCGGCTACCTCGACCAGCGCATGCTGGAGCTGATTGCACCGGACTTCGCCGACCGGGAAATCTTCTGCTGCGGACCGACCCCGTACATGAACGCGGTCAAGCGGCTGCTGCAGACCAACGGCTTCGACATGCAGCACTATCACGAGGAGTCCTTCGGCGCGACCCCGGCAGACATTCGCGAGGAGGCCCAGGAGCTGGCCGAGCAGGCAGCCGAGGCACCCGACGTGCCGCTCGCCGACCTCCGGCAGGTGGAGTTCACCGCCACCGGCAAGAGCATCCGTGTCGGCCCGAACGACACCGTCCACTCGGCCGCCGCGCAGCTCGGCCTGCACATTCCCAAGGCCTGCGGCATGGGCATCTGCGGTACCTGCAAGGTCATGAAGACCTCTGGCGAGGTGGTCATGGAGCACAACGGCGGGATCACCGACGAAGATGTCGCAGAAGGCTACATCCTGTCCTGCTGCAGCGTCCCCAAGGGCGACGTGGTCATCGACTACTAAGCCACCCTTCCTCCTCCACTCGACACAGATCCGGCCGCGCGGCCGGGCCTGTGTCGAGCACCCTCGCACAGCCCTCCCCCGGCACCGCCTGAGCCCTGCGAGACAGCTTGCGCTCCCGCGCCGGACGCCATGGCACCGAGCCACCGCCCAGGCTCGAACACCCGACCCGACCGACCTCTCTGCTCACCTTTTCGGCGCTCTCCAAGCCACCGCTGGGCGGCTAACGGCGCGCCATTGAGCGCCTGCGTGACCGGCCGGTCGAGCGGAGACAGACGAGCCCCCATGAGAGTTTTCCGAGACCGCCCGGCTATGTCGCAAACGAACTCACACAAGACGCAGGCAGGCATCTTCCCACCAAGGCCCAGCCATACCATCGCATCCAGACAGACAAGGCCTTCACCGAGGCGAATGGCGCCGTTGCGCCTTTAGGAGATCCGCGATGTTCACCAAACAAGACAAAATCCAAGGCTACGATGACGAACTTTTGGCGGCGATGGATGCCGAGGAAGCGCGCCAGGAACATCACATCGAGCTGATCGCCTCGGAAAACTACACCAGCAAGCGGGTGATGCAGGCCCAGGGCAGCGGCCTGACCAACAAGTACGCCGAAGGCTATCCGGGCAAGCGCTACTACGGTGGCTGCGAGCACGTCGACAAGGTCGAGCAACTGGCCATCGACCGCGCCAAGCAGCTGTTCGGTGCCGACTACGCCAACGTCCAGCCGCATTCCGGCTCCTCGGCCAACAGCGCCGTCTACCTGGCCCTGCTCAACGCCGGCGACACCATCCTCGGCATGAGCCTGGCCCATGGCGGCCACCTGACCCACGGCGCCAAGGTCAGCAGCTCCGGCAAGCTGTACAACGCCGTTCAGTACGGGATCGACACCAACACCGGCCTGATCGATTACGACGAAGTCGAGCGCCTGGCGGTCGAGAACAAGCCGAAGATGATCGTTGCCGGCTTCTCCGCCTACTCGAAGACGCTGGACTTCCCGCGCTTCCGCGCCATCGCCGACAAGGTCGGTGCGCTGCTGTTCGTCGACATGGCCCACGTGGCTGGCCTGGTCGCAGCCGGCCTGTACCCCAACCCGATTCCGTTCGCCGACGTGGTCACCACCACCACACACAAGACCCTGCGCGGTCCGCGTGGCGGCCTGATCCTGGCCAAGAGCAACCCCGAGATCGAGAAGAAGCTCAATGCCGCGGTCTTCCCGGGCGCTCAAGGCGGTCCGCTGATGCACGTCATCGCCGCCAAGGCCGTCTGCTTCAAGGAAGCGCTGGAGCCTGGCTTCAAGGAATACCAGCAGCAGGTGATCACCAACGCCAAGGCCATGGCCAAGGTCTTCATCGACCGCGGCTTCGATGTGGTCTCCGGCGGCACCGATAACCACCTGTTCCTGGTCAGCCTGATCAAGCAGGGAATCACCGGCAAGGATGCGGACGCGGCCCTGGGTCGCGCCGGCATCACTGTCAACAAGAACGCTGTACCCAACGATCCCCAGTCGCCCTTCGTCACCTCCGGCCTGCGTATCGGCACGCCGGCCATCACGACGCGCGGTTTCAAGGTGGATCAGAGCGTCGAACTCGCGGGTTGGATCTGCGACATCCTCGATCACCTCGGTGATGACGATGTCGAGGCGCAGGTTGCCCGACAAGTCGCTGGGCTGTGCGCTGACTATCCGGTGTACCGCTGATTCGTAGGGTGCCAGGCGCTACTCACGTCACCGTCCGCCGGTGGATCACTGAGCAGCGCCACACCACGAGTCGCATCACCGCATTTGAGGCGGTCGTTTTTCAGGAGCATTCGAGATGCAACGTTATTCCGGCTTCGGCCTGCTCAAGCATTCCTTCAGCCACCACGAAAACTGGCAGCGCATGTGGCGCAACCCCAAGCCGAAGCCGGTTTACGACGTGGTTATCGTCGGCGGTGGTGGCCACGGCCTGGCCACTGCTTATTACCTGGCGAAAGAGTTCGGCGTGAAGAACGTCGCGGTGATCGAAAAAGGTTGGCTGGGCGGCGGTAACACCGCGCGCAACACCACCATCGTGCGTTCCAACTATCTGTGGGATGAGTCGGCGCGCCTCTACGAACACGCGATGAAGTTGTGGGAAGGCCTGTCTCAGGACATCAACTACAACGTGATGTTCTCCCAGCGCGGCGTGTTCAACCTCGGCCACACCCTGCAGGACATGCGCGACATCGAGCGCCGCGTCAGCGCCAACCGTCTCAACGGCATCGATGGCGAAGTGGTGGATGCCAAGCAGGTGGCGGAGATGATCCCCTACCTGGACTGCTCCAAGAACACCCGCTACCCGATTCTCGGCGCCTCGCTGCAGCGTCGCGGCGGCGTTGCTCGCCACGATGCGGTGGCCTGGGGTTATGCCCGCGCCGCCGATGCCCTGGGCGTGGACCTGATTCAACAGACCGAAGTGATCGGCTTCCGCAAGGAAAACGGCGTGTGCATCGGCGTGGAGACCACCAAGGGCTTCATCGGCGGCAAGCGTGTTGGCGTGGTCACCGCCGGTAACTCCGGACACATGGCCAAGCTGGCCGGCTTCCGTCTGCCGCTCGAATCCCACCCGCTGCAGGCGCTGGTCTCCGAGCCGATCAAGCCGATCATCGACACGGTGATCATGTCCAACGCCGTGCACGGCTACATCAGCCAGTCGGACAAGGGCGACCTGGTCATCGGCGCGGGCATCGACAGCTACGTCGGTTACGGTCAGCGCGGCTCCTATCCCACTATCGAACACACCCTGCAGGCGATCGTCGAGATGTTCCCGATCCTCTCGCGGGTGCGCATGAACCGCCAATGGGGCGGCATCGTCGATACCACCCCGGACGCCTGCCCGATCATTGCCAAAACCCCGGTGAAGAACCTGTTCTTCAACTGCGGTTGGGGCACCGGCGGCTTCAAGGCCACACCGGGTTCGGGCCACGTGTTCGCGGCCAGCCTGGCCAAGGGTGAGATGCACCCGCTGGCCAAGGCGTTCTCGATCGAACGTTTCCACAACGGCGCCTTGATCGACGAACACGGCGCGGCTGGGGTCGCACACTGATTTAGTGCCCCTCCGCCGACGGCGGAGGGGGAAGGTTTTCTGGAGGTACCGACCATGCTGCATATCTTCTGCCCTCACTGTGGCGAATTGCGCTCCGAAGAAGAGTTCCACGCGGGCGGCCAGGCGCACATCCCACGCCCGCTGGACCCGAACGCCTGCACCGACGAGGAATGGGGGGAGTACCTGTTTTTCCGTGACAACCCGCGTGGCATCCACCACGAGCTGTGGATTCACGCTGCAGGTTGCCGCCAGTACTTCAACGTCACCCGTCACACGGTGAGCTACGAAATTCTCGAGACCTACAAGATCGGCGAGCGCCCCAGCGTGACTGAGAAGGCCGTCGACCAAGGAGCTAAGGCATGAGCCAGGTCAATCGTCTTTCCCAGGGCGGCCGCATCGACCGCAGCCGGCCCTTGACCTTCACCTTCAACGGCGAAACCTATCAGGGCTACGCCGGTGACACCCTGGCCGCCGCGTTGCTGGCCAACGGCGTCGATGTGGTCGGTCGCAGCTTCAAGTACTCGCGTCCGCGCGGCATCGTTGGCGTCGGCGCCGAAGAGCCCAACGCCGTGCTGCAGATCGGCGGCACCGAAGCGAGCCAGATCCCCAACGTGCGCGCCACTCAACAAGCGCTGTACGCCGGCCTGACCGCCAACAGCGTGAACGGCTGGCCGAGCGTCAACACCGATCTGATGGGGATTCTCGGCAAGGTCGGCGGCGGCATGATGCCGCCCGGCTTCTACTACAAGACCTTCATGTATCCGCAGAATCTGTGGCTGACCTACGAGAAGTACATTCGTAAGGCCGCAGGTCTCGGTCGCGCGCCGACCGAAAACGATCCGGACAGCTACGACCACGTCAACCAGCATTGCGACGTGCTTGTGGTCGGTGCGGGCCCCGCGGGTCTGGCTGCCGCCCTGGCCGCCGGCCGCAGCGGCGCCCGGGTGATCCTGGCAGACGAACAGGAAGAGTTCGGCGGCAGCCTGCTCGGCACCCGCGAGAAGCTCGACGGCAAACCGGCCGCTGACTGGGCGGCGCGCGCCATCGCCGAGCTCGAGAAAATGCCGGAAGTGACGCTGCTGCCACGGGCTACCGTGAACGGCTATCACGACCACAATTTCCTCACCATCCACCAGCGCCTGGCCGACCACCTCGGCGAGGTAGCGCCCACGGGCGCGCTGGGACTGCGCATCGTACGTCAGCGCATGCACCGCGTGCGGGCCAAGCGCGTGGTCCTGGCCACCGGTGCCCACGAGCGCCCGCTGGTTTATTCGAACAACGACGTGCCCGGCAACATGCTGGCCGATGCGGTCTCCACCTACGTGCGCCGCTACGGCGTGGTACCTGGCCGTCAGCTGGTGTTGTCGACCAACAACGATTACGCCTACCGCGCCGTGCTCGATTGGCTGGACGCTGGCCATCAAGTGGTTGCAGTGGCCGATGCGCGTAGCAATCCGCGTGGGGCCTGGGTCGAAGAAGCACGCCGCCGTGGCGTTCGGATTCTGGCCGGCAGCGCGGTGATCGAAGCGCGCGGCAGCAAGCGCGTCACTGGCGCACGCATCTGCACCATCGACATCGCCAACCACAAGATCACCAACTCCGGTGAAGTGGTCGACTGCGACCTGATCGCCAGCTCCGGCGGTTACAGCCCGGTGGTTCACCTGGCCTCGCACCTCGGTGGCCGTCCGATCTGGCGTGAAGACCTGCTGGCCTTCGTGCCTGGCGAAGGCTTCCAGCAGCGCAGCTGTGCCGGTGCGGTCAATGGCGTGTTCGCCCTTGGCGACGCCCTGGCCGATGGCTTCGAAGCTGGCGCCAAAGCCGCCGCCGAGACGGGCTACAAGATCGTCAGCGGCAGCGTGCCGAAGGCCGAACAGCGCACTGAGGAAGCCAGCGTCGCACTGTTCCTCGTGCCGCACGACAAGCCCACCGAGCGTGCGCCCAAGCAGTTCGTCGACCAGCAGAACGACGTCACCGCGGCCGGCATCAAGCTGGCCACTCGCGAAGGCTTCGAGTCGGTCGAGCACGTCAAGCGTTACACCGCGCTGGGCTTCGGTACCGACCAGGGCAAGCTGGGCAACATCAACGGCCTGGCGATCGCCGCGCAATCGATGGGCATCAGCATTGCCGAAATGGGCACCACGATGTTCCGCCCGAACTACACGCCGGTCACCTTCGGCGCCATCGCCGGCCGTCACTGCGGCGAGCTGTTCGAGCCCAAGCGCTACACCGCCATGCAGGCCTGGCACGTCAAGAATGGCGCGGAGTTCGAGGACGTCGGCCAGTGGAAGCGTCCCTGGTACTTCCCCAAGAAGGGCGAGGATCTGCACGCCGCCGTGGCCCGTGAATGTCTGGCCGTGCGTAACGCGGTGGGCATCCTCGACGCCTCGACCCTCGGCAAGATCGACATCCAGGGCCCGGATGCGCGCGAGTTCCTCAACCGCGTCTACACCAACGCCTGGACCAAGCTGGACGTGGGCAAGGCCCGTTACGGCCTGATGTGCAAGGAAGACGGCATGGTCTTCGACGACGGTGTGACCGCCTGTCTGGCCGACAACCACTTCCTGATGACCACCACCACCGGCGGCGCCGCACGGGTGATGGAATGGCTGGAGATCTACCACCAGACCGAGTGGCCGGAGCTGAAGGTGTACTTCACCTCGGTAACCGATCACTGGGCCACCATGACGCTGTCGGGCCCCAACAGCCGCAAGCTGCTGGCCGAAGTCACCGACATCGACCTGGACAAGGACGCCTTCCCGTTCATGACCTGGAAGGAAGGCAAGGTTGGCGGCGTGCCCGCGCGGGTGTTCCGCATCTCCTTCACCGGTGAGCTTTCTTACGAAGTCAACGTCCAGGCCGACTACGCGCTGGGTGTGTGGGAGAAGATCATCGAGGCGGGCAAGAAGCACGGCCTGACCCCGTACGGTACCGAGACCATGCACGTACTGCGTGCCGAGAAGGGCTTCATCATCGTCGGTCAGGACACCGACGGTTCCGTGACGCCGGACGACCTGAACATGGGCTGGTGCGTGGGCCGGACCAAGCCCTTCTCCTGGATCGGCTGGCGTGGGATGAACCGTGAGGATTGCCTCAAGGAGAACCGCAAGCAGCTGGTCGGCCTCAAGCCGCTGGATCCGAAGAAGGTGCTGCCGGAGGGCGCGCAGCTGGTATTCGATCCCAAGCAGCCGATTCCGATGACCATGGTGGGTCACGTCACGTCCAGCTACATGAGCGCGGCCATGGGCTATTCGTTCGCCATGGCACTGGTCAAGGGCGGCCTCAAGCGTATCGGTGAGCGGGTCTATGCGCCGCTGGTCGATGGCAGCGTGATCGAGGCCGAGATTGTCAGCTCGGTGTTCTACGACCCGAAAGGCGAACGGCAGAACGTGTGAGGTGAGTGTGAGGCGGGCATGCCCGCCTCATCCTCGGTACACCCGGAATTCAACGGCGCCTAACGGCGCCAGGCAGGTAAAACCATGACCGCAGTGAACGTTTACAAACAACGCCCGGACAACCTCGACGCACAATCGCCGCTGCACCACGCCGGTCTCACCGAGCTGGTCGGCAAGGGCCGCCCCGGCGCCGGGATCACCCTGCGTGAAAAGAAGCTGCGCGGTCACCTGACCCTGCGTGGCGATGCCCACGACCCAGCCTTTGCCAGGGGCGTACAGGATGTGCTCGGCCTACCGTTGCCGGTGGCGCTGACGCTGGTGGCCAACGGCGAGACCTCCCTGCAGTGGATGGGCCCGGACGAGTGGCTCCTGATCGTGCCGCAGGGCGAGGAATTCGCCACCGAACAACGGTTGCGCGAGGCCCTGGCCGGGCAGCACATCCAGATCGTCAACGTCAGCGGCGGCCAGACCCTGCTGGAGCTCTCCGGCGAAAAGGTCCGCGAGCTGCTGATGAAGTCGACGCCCTATGACGTGCACCCGAGCAATTTCCCGGTGGGCAAGGCGGTGGGCACCCATTTCGCCAAGAGCCAGCTGATCATCCGTCACACCGCGGAAGATGTCTGGGAGCTGGTGGTACGCCGCAGCTTCGCCGACTACATCTGGCTCTGGCTGCAGGATGCCAGCGCCGAGTATGGGCTGGCGGTCAAGGCGTGAAGCCGTTGCGGTGGACGTGCCTCGCTCGCCCACCGCAACACACCAGAGACGGTTGCAAGCAGCGTGAGCGACGGGCCCGAGCCTACGCCCACACACCTGGGAGACGAACATGAGCCGCACGCCCGATACCTGGATTCTCACCGCCCACAGCCCGAGCCTGCTTGGCACGGTCGACGTGGTGACCCGCTATCTGTTCGAACAGGGCTGCTATGTCACCGAGCACCACAGCTTCGATGATCGCCTGGTCAACCGCTTCTTCATTCGGGTCGAGTTTCGCGCGCCGGACGGCTTCGACGAGGCCGACTTTCGCAGCGGACTGAACGAGCGTGTCACGCCCTTCCAGATGCACACCGAACTGACGCCACCGGGCTATCGGGCCAAGGTGGTGATCATGGTGTCCAAGTCCGATCACTGCCTGAACGACCTGCTGTACCGTCAGCGCATCGGCCAGCTGCCGATGGACATCGCCGCGGTGGTCTCCAACCATCCGGATCTGGAACCGCTGGCGCGCTGGCACGGCATTCCCTATCACCATTTCCCGCTCGATCCACGCGACAAGCCGGCGCAGGAGCGTCGGGTGTTGCAGGTGATCGAGGACAGCGGCGCGGAGCTGGTCGTCCTTGCGCGCTACATGCAGGTGCTCTCCCCCGAGCTCTGCCGCACGCTCGATGGCCGCGCCATCAACATTCACCACTCGCTGCTACCCGGTTTCAAGGGCGCCAAGCCCTACCACCAGGCGTACCAGAAAGGCGTCAAGCTGGTCGGCGCCACCGCGCACTTCATCAATAACGACCTCGACGAAGGGCCGATCATCGCCCAGGGCGTCGAGCCGGTGGACCACACCCACTACCCCGAAGACCTGATCGCCAAAGGCCGCGACATCGAATGCCTGACCCTGGCCAAGGCGGTCGGTTACTTCCTCGAACGACGCGTGTTCCTGCACGCCAACCGCACGGTCGTGCTGTAGGCCCAGGACACCGAGGGCTGCTGTCGCCAGGTGGCGCGCAGGCCCGTACTAGACAAACTGCCGGCTGACCCAGACGGCAACTGATGGCTCCACTACAAGACCGCGCGGCCTTCCGTCGCGCCTTGTATTCACAAAAACAAAGGAGAAAGGCAGATGGCTGAGAATCGTGGCGTCGTTTACCTCGGCGCAGGTAAGGTCGAAGTCCAGAAAATCGACTATCCGAAGATGCAGGACCCACGCGGACGCAAGATCGAGCACGGTGTGATCCTGCGCGTCGTTTCCACCAACATCTGCGGCTCGGACCAGCACATGGTGCGCGGCCGCACCACCGCTCAGGTCGGCCTGGTGCTCGGGCACGAGATCACCGGTGAAGTCATCGAGAAAGGCAGCGATGTCGAGCACCTGCAGATCGGCGATCTGGTCTCGGTACCCTTCAACGTCGCCTGCGGCCGTTGCCGTTCTTGTAAAGAACAACACACCGGCGTCTGCCTGACCGTCAACCCGGCGCGTGCCGGCGGTGCCTACGGCTACGTCGACATGGGCGACTGGACCGGCGGCCAGGCCGAATACGTGCTGGTGCCCTACGCCGACTTCAACCTGCTCAAGTTGCCGAACCGCGACAAGGCGATGGAGAAGATCCGCGACCTGACCTGCCTGTCGGACATTCTGCCCACCGGCTACCACGGTGCCGTCACCGCGGGCGTCGGCCCGGGCAGCTCGGTGTATATCGCTGGTGCCGGCCCGGTCGGTCTGGCGGCTGCTGCCTCGGCGCGCCTGTTGGGCGCTGCGGTGGTCATCGTCGGTGACCTTAACCCGGCCCGTTTGGCTCATGCCAAGGCCCAGGGTTTCGAGATCGCCGACCTGTCGCTGGACACCCCGCTGCACGAGCAGATCGCTGCCCTGCTGGGCGAGCCGGAAGTCGACTGTGCGGTTGACTGCGTGGGCTTCGAAGCGCGCGGTCATGGCCATGAAGGCGCCAAGCACGAGGCCCCGGCTACCGTGCTCAACTCGCTGATGGGCATCACCCGCGTGGCCGGCAAGATCGGCATCCCCGGCCTGTACGTGACCGAAGATCCGGGCGCAGTGGACGCGGCGGCGAAGATGGGCAGCCTGAGCATTCGCTTCGGTCTGGGCTGGGCCAAGTCGCACAGCTTCCACACCGGTCAGACGCCGGTCATGAAGTACAACCGCGCCCTGATGCAGGCCATCATGTGGGACCGCATCAACATTGCCGAAGTGGTGGGTGTGCAGGTGATCACCCTGGACCAAGCGCCTCAGGGCTACGGCGAGTTCGATGCCGGCGTGCCGAAGAAATTCGTCATCGACCCGCATGGGATGTTCAGCGCCGCCTGATCCGTCGCAAGGCGTTATGCCGTCCTGCGGATCCGTGCCCGTAGGACGCTGAAATCAAGCACTTTGGGGAGCCCTTGGGCTCCCCCTTTTTTTGCCGAGCCTTTATCGATTGGTGGCCGCACAGCCGCCCTTCACCGCCACCGGCCACGCCGCCGAAACCCAGGGGCAACGGCGCGCCCGATGCGAACGCCGCTCAGCCTGGCAGGCCAATGACCCGTCCGACGTGAATCGGCCTGGGCAAGTCCCGCTGCGCCTCATGCAACGCCTGCACCTGCGCCAGCACCGCCTCGTCGAACGGCGCCGAACGCCCGACACGGCGGTCGATGTTGCTCAGCATCTGCTCGTTGGCCGCCAGCAGGCGCTCGTCACTGCACCGATACAGCGCGTGGTAGACCTGCAGCCGTTTGTGGTCGTGGGCCAGCAGCTGCGTGCGCACCTCCACCTCGGCGCCAAGCTTGACCTCGGCCAGGTAGTTCAGGTGGCACTCGAGGGTGTACAGCGTATGTCCGCTGCGCTCGCGCCCGGCTTGATCGAGGCCTATTTGCGACATCAGCGCATCGGTGGCGTAGCTGAAGATCAGCAGGTAGAAGGCGTCACGCAGGTGGTCGTTGTAGTCGACCCACTCGGGGCTGATTGCGGTGCGATAGGTCGTGAGCATCGGGTGGTCGTCCTTTTTGGGTGCAGATGTCGTACGCGCCGTGCCTCGTCGCGCGCCAGCAGTATCGGCGGTTGTCGGCTATCGCGGCGAATGTCGCGTTACGGACTATGGCCGCCCGAAGCATCTGGTTATCCCGCCTTGACGTTTTGAGCAATACCCCAGTCGTTTTTACATCGGGACGACATCCCCCCCAGGGATAAGCTGCCGCAAAGCGTCGATGAACGTGTCGATGCGCCGCACCGGGAGTTACCTGATGAACCCAACCGAACTGCACGCTGACAGCATCGTCATTGACGGTCTGATCATCGCCAAATGGAACCGCGAACTGTTCGAGGACATGCGCAAAGGCGGCCTGACGGCTGCCAACTGCACCGTCTCGGTATGGGAAGGGTTCCAGGCCACTGTCAACAACATCGCGGCCAGCCAGAAGCTGATCCGCGAAAACAGCGACCTGGTGATGCCCGTGCGCACCACCGCTGACATCCGCAAAGCCAAGGAGCTGGGCAAGACCGGCATCCTGTTCGGCTTCCAGAACGCCCATGCCTTCGAAGACCAGATCGGCTACGTCGAGGTCTTCAAGCAGCTCGGCGTGGGCATCGTGCAGATGTGCTACAACACCCAGAACCTGGTCGGCACCGGCTGCTACGAGCGCGACGGCGGCCTGTCCGGCTTCGGTCGCGAGATCGTCGCCGAGATGAACCGCGTCGGCGTCATGTGCGACCTGTCCCACGTCGGCTCCAAGACCAGCGAGGAAGTCATCCTCGAGTCGAAGAAGCCGGTCTGCTACTCGCACTGCCTGCCGTCGGGCCTGAAAGAGCATCCGCGCAACAAGTCCGACGAAGAACTGAAGTTCATCGCCGATCACGGCGGCTTCGTCGGCGTGACCATGTTCGCGCCCTTCCTGGCCAAAGGCATCGACTCGACCATCGACGACTACGCCGAGGCCATCGAGTACGTGATGAACCTGGTCGGTGAAGACGCCATCGGCATCGGTACCGACTTCACCCAGGGCCATGGCCAGGACTTCTTCGAGTACCTGACCCATGACAAGGGCTACGCCCGACGCCTGACCAACTTCGGCAAGATCGTCAACCCGCTGGGCATCCGCACCGTGGGCGAGTTCCCCAACCTCACCGAGACCCTGCTCAAGCGCGGCATGCCCGAGCGCGTGGTGCGCAAGGTCATGGGCGAGAACTGGGTACGGGTCCTGAAGGACGTCTGGGGCGAATGATGAATACCTTCGGAGCCTACCGCGCACACCGATAGCCGCGTCGCGTCCTCGCGACGCGCTCGCTACGGCTCCACAGGCATCCATCCGTATTTTCTCAACCACGCAAGACAACGAATTCTGGAGCTACACACATGTCCACCCACGCCCCCGAAATGCCCATCCAGGTCGACGACGAAACCGGCGTCTGGACCACTGACGCCCTGCCGATGCTGTATGTGCCGCGTCACTTCTTCGTCAATAACCACATCGGTATCGAGGAAGTGCTCGGCGCCGAGAAGTACGCCGAGATCCTCTACAAGGCCGGGTACAAATCGGCCTGGCACTGGTGCGAGAAGGAAGCCGAGTGCCACGGTCTGGTTGGCGTGGAGGTCTTCGAGCACTACATGAAGCGCCTGTCGCAGCGCGGCTGGGGCCTGTTCAAGATCGAGTCGATCGACCTGGACGCCGGCACCTGCGAGGTCCGTCTGGACCACTCGGCCTTCGTCTACGTCTACGGCAAATGCGGACGCCCGGTGGATTACATGTTCACCGGCTGGTTCGCCGGTGCAATGGATCAGATTCTCCAGGCGCAGGGCAGCAACATCCGCACCGTCGCTGAACAGGTCTATGGCGCGTCCGAGGAAGGCCACGACCACGGTCTGTTCCGCGTCAAACCACTCTAAAAAAGGTATGTGAGAGAGGTTGGCGGCGAGCGCATCGCCGCCAAACCCTCCGCAAAGAAAAAACGCTAGGCTGCTTTTCCGTGAGGGTGCCGCAATGGCTTTCGAAGCAATGTTCCAGCCGATTCAGATCGGCAAACTGACCATCCGCAACCGCGTGATCAGCACCGCCCACGCTGAGGTCTACGCCACCGATGGCGGTATGACCACCGAGCGCTACGTGAAGTATTACGAAGAGAAGGCCAAGGGCGGCATCGGCCTGGCGATCTGCGGCGGCTCTTCGGTAGTCGCCATCGACAGCCCGCAGGAATGGTGGTCTTCGGTGAACCTGTCCACCGACCGGATCATTCCGCACTTCCAGAATCTGGCCGACGCCATGCACAAGCATGGCGCCAAGATCATGATTCAGATTACCCACATGGGTCGTCGCTCGCGCTGGGACGGTTTCAACTGGCCGACGCTGATGTCGCCGTCGGGTATTCGCGAACCCGTACACCGCGCCACCTGCAAGACCATCGAGCCGGAAGAGATCTGGCGCGTCATCGGCAACTACGCCCAGGCAGCACGCCGCGCCAAGGAAGGTGGCCTGGATGGCGTCGAGCTGTCCGCCGTGCACCAGCACCTGATCGACCAGTTCTGGTCGCCGCGGGTGAACAAGCGTACCGACGAATGGGGCGGCACCTTTGAGGGGCGCATGAAGTTCGGCCTGGAAGTGCTCAAGGCCGTGCGCGCCGAGGTCGGTGACGACTTCTGCGTCGGCATGCGCATCACCGGCGACGAGTTCCATCCAGACGGCCTCACCCACGAGGACATGAAAGAGATCGCCAAGTACTACGATGCCACCGGCATGGTCGACTTCTTCGGCGTGATCGGCTCGGGTTGCGATACCCACAACACCCTGGCCAACGTTATTCCGAACATGAGCTACCCGCCGGAGCCGTTCCTGCACCTGGCCGCCGGCATCAAGGAAGTGGTCAACGTCCCGGTTCTGCACGCGCAGAACATCAAGGACCCGAACCAGGCTCAGCGTATTCTCGAAGGCGGCTACGTGGACATGGTCGGCATGACCCGCGCCCACATCGCCGACCCGCACCTGATCGCCAAGATCAAGATGGGCCAGGTCGACCAGATCAAGCAGTGCGTCGGCGCCAACTACTGCATCGACCGCCAGTATCAAGGCCTGGACGTGCTCTGCATCCAGAACGCGGCCACCAGCCGCGAATACATGGGCCTGCCGCACATCATCGAAAAATCCACCGGGCCCAAGCGCAAGGTGGTGATCGTCGGCGGCGGACCGGCCGGTATGGAAGCGGCGCGCGTCGCGGCCGAGCGTGGCCATGACGTGACCCTGTTCGAGAAGAAGGACAGCCTCGGCGGGCAGATCAACCTGGCCGCCAAGGCGCCGCAGCGCGACCAGATGGCCGGCATCACCCGCTGGTTCCAGCTGGAGCTTGCGCGCCTGAACGTCGACCTTCGCCTGGGTACCGGTGCGGATCCGGAAACCATCCTCGACCTGCGTCCGGACATCGTGGTGCTGGCCAACGGCGGCCATCCGTTCATCGAGCAGAACGAGCACTGGGGCGCCGAAGAAGGCCTGGTGGTCAGCAGTTGGGATGTACTGGACGGCAAGGTGGCGCCCGGCAACAACGTGCTGGTCTACGACACCATCTGCGAGTTCACCGGCATGTCGGTGGCTGACTTCATGGCCGAGAAAGGCGCCAAGGTCGAGATCGTCACCGACGACATCAAGCCGGGCGTGGCCATCGGCGGCACCAGCTTCCCGACCTACTACCGCAGCCTGTACCCGAAGGAAGTGATCATGACCGGCGACCTGATGCTGGAAAAGGTCTACCGCGAGGGCGACAAGGTGGTGGCGGTCCTGGAGAACGAATACACCGGCGCGAAGGAAGAGCGGGTGGTCGACCAGGTGGTGGTGGAAAACGGCGTGCGTCCTGACGAGTCCCTCTACTACGCGCTCAAGGAAGGTTCGCGCAACAAGGGCCAGATCGACGTCGAGGCGCTGTTCGCCATCCAGCCGCAGCCTTGTCTCTCGCAGAACGGTGACGGCTATCTGCTGTTCCGCATCGGCGATTGCGTGGCCCAGCGCAATACCCACGCAGCGATCTACGACGCGCTGCGGCTGTGCAAAGACTTCTAAGAAAAGCGTGAAGCTGGAAGCCAGAAGCGAGAAGTAAAAAAGCGGCTCTAACCGTTTCCAGCTTCTTGCTTCTGCTTCCAGCTCCCCCACAGGGTGAGCTGCAATGCTGAATACACTTCTTCCCATCCTGCTGTTCGCCGCCCTCGGGCTTGCCGTACTCGGCGCAGGCAGGCGCTTCGCCATGTGGCGCCGCGGTCGCCCTTCCAAGGTCAACTGGCTCGGTGGTCTCATGGCCATGCCGCGACGCTACCTGGTGGATCTGCACCATGTGGTCGAGCGCGACAAATACATGTCCAAGACCCACGTCGCGACAGCGGGCGGCTTCGTCCTGGCGGCGTTGCTGGCCATCGTCGTGCATGGCTTCGGTCTGCAGAACCGGATTCTCGGCTTCGCCCTGCTGGCGGCCTGCGTGCTGATGTTCGTCGGTGCGTTGTTCGTCGCCAAGCGCCGCCGCAATCCGCCGGCACGGCTGTCGAAAGGCCCGTGGATGCGCCTTCCGAAAAGCCTGCTGATGTTCTCGTTCAGCTTCTTCATCGCCACTCTGCCGGTCGCAGGCATTCTACCGGAGAACTTCGGCGGCTGGATCCTGGCCGTCGTCCTGGCACTCGGTGTGGCTTGGGGCGTGTCTGAAATGTTCTTCGGCATGACCTGGGGCGGGCCGATGAAGCATGCCTTCGCCGGTGCCCTGCACCTGGCCTGGCACCGTCGTCCGGAGCGCTTCCGCACGCCGCACAACGCCAGTGCCGCTCGTTCCAGCGGCCTCAAGGCACTGGATCTGAGCGACCCGAACGCACCGCTGGGCGTGGAAAAACCCAAGGACTTCACCTGGAACCAGCTGCTCGGCTTCGACGCCTGCGTGCAGTGCGGTCGTTGCGAAGCAGCCTGCCCGGCCTTCGCCGCCGGCCAGCCGCTGAACCCGAAGAAGCTGATCCAGGACATGGTCGTCGGCCTCGCCGGTGGCAGTGACAAAGGCTACTTCGGCAGCCCCTACCCCGGCATTCCGGTCGGTGAGCATGGCGGCAACCCGCACCAGCCCATCGTCTTCGCCGAAGGCAAGGGCCTGGTCGAAGCGGAAACGCTGTGGTCCTGCACCACCTGCCGCGCCTGCGTCGAGGAGTGCCCGATGATGATCGAGCACGTCGATGCCATCGTCGACATGCGCCGCCACCTCACGCTGGAAAAGGGTGCGACGCCGAACAAGGGCGCCGAGGTGCTGGACAACCTGATCGCCACCGACAACCCGGGCGGCTTCGCCCCCGGTGGTCGCCTCAACTGGGCGGCCGACCTGAACCTGCCGCTGATGAGCGAGAAGAAACAGGCCGACGTACTGTTCTGGGTGGGTGACGGTGCCTTCGACATGCGTAACCAGCGCACCCTGCGCGCCTTCGTCAAGGTGCTCAAGGCCGCCGACGTCGACTTCGCCGTACTCGGCCTGGAAGAGCGTGACAGTGGTGACGTGGCACGCCGCCTCGGTGACGAAGCGACCTTCCAGGCTTTGGCCAAACGCAACATCGAGACCCTGGCCAAGTACCGCTTCAACAAGATCGTCAGCTGCGATCCGCACAGCTTCCACGTGCTGAAGAACGAATACGGCGCGCTGGGTGGCGAATACCTGGTGCTGCACCACAGCACCTACATGGAAGAGCTGATCAGCGGGCAGAAGCTCAGCCTGGGTCAGCACAAAGGTGGCAGTGTGACCTATCACGACCCTTGCTACCTGGGCCGCTACAACGGCGAGTACGAAGCCCCGCGCAGCGTGCTCAAGGCCATCGGCATCGAGGTCAAGGAAATGGAGCGTTCCGGCTTCCGTTCGCGCTGCTGCGGCGGTGGTGGCGGTGCCCCGATCACCGATATTCCCGGCAAGCAGCGGATCCCCGACATGCGCATGGGCGATATCAAGGAGACGGGTGCCGAACTGGTGGCCGTGGGCTGCCCACAGTGCACCGCGATGCTCGAAGGCGTGGTCGAACCGCGGCCGCAGATCAAGGACATCGCCGAGCTGGTCGCCGACGTATTGCTGGAGACACCCGCCCCGGCAAAAAGGGCCGCGGCCAAGCCTGAAGCCCTGGAGGTGCACTGATGAGCGACATTATCCGCCGCGACCCACGCGCCGAGTGGATCGCCCGCAACCGCTTGCATCCGTTGCACGCCGCCATGCAGAAGGCCGAAACCAGCTGGATGGGACCCAACGGCATCATCCGCAAGAACCCGCACGCGGTCGGCTTCATCGGCCCCAACGGTATCAAGCGCATCGACCGCAGCGGCGCCCAGCAAGGCGGCAGCGCCAAGCGCAGCGCCGCCAGCGTTGAGGTTCAACTACCGTTGCATGTGGTCGAGCAACCGGCCTTCTACATTGCCGTGGTGCCGGACATGGTCGGTGGCCGCCTGAGCAGCCACGACAAGGACCTGCTCGGCCTGGCCAACAAGCTGGCCGGTGACGCGGGCGCCGTGGTTGCCGTGGTCTTTGGCGAATACAAGGAAACCGCCTTCGACACCGCCGGTGTCGACCGCCTGGTGCATATCGAGGGCGAGGCCTTCGACGGCTACGCGCCGGAAGCGCGAGTGCTGGCCCTCAGCGCGGTGGAAAGCCAGCTGGCGCCACGTCACTGGTTGCTGCCGGACAGCCGCACCGGTGGTGGCGAGCTCGGCCGACGCCTCGGTGCCAAACTCGGCGAGCGCCCGGCTACCCGCGTCTGGCAGGTTGCCGACGGCCAGTGCATTGGCCGTGCCGGTGCCGGCCAGCAGGACCTGGTACGCAAGGCGCCGCGCCTGATTCTGGCTGCCGTCGAATGTGCCGATCCGGTCAGCGATACCCGCCACGAAGTACGCCCGCTGGCGCTCGACAACCCGATCACCCGCTGCCTGCCCCGTATCGAAGACCTCGGCGCGGTGGCGGTCGACCCGGCGCTTATCCCCATGGCCGAAGCCGAGTTCATTCTCTCCGGCGGTAACGGGGTCAAGGACTGGGCGCTGTTCCACCAGGCCGCCGAAGCACTCGGCGCGACCGAAGGCGCTTCGCGGGTAGCGGTGGACGACGGCTTCATGCCGCGCGATCGCCAGGTCGGTGCCACCGGCACCTGGGTCACTGCACGGGTATATCTGGCCGTCGGGATCTCCGGCGCCATCCAGCACCTGCAGGGCATCGGTGCCTGCGACAAGGTCGTGGCGGTGAACATGGATCCGGGCTGCGACATGATCAAGCGCGCCGACCTGGCGGTGATCGGCAACTCCACCGAGATCCTCGCTGCGCTGATCGAGCTGGCCAACCAATACCGCCAAGGAGGCGCGCGTGATGCGGCATGAACAGCGGGCTCACGACAAACCCGTAGGGTGGATGAAGTGTCATTCATCCACCGGGAAAGACTGCACATTGATGGCGGAAGAAAAGAGCGTCTTCCACCTTACGGAGTCGCGCCATGACTGACCTGAATATCATTGCCCTGGTCTCGGTCGGCGCCCACCCGACCTCGGGCCGTCCCCGTCGCGCCGAGCAGGATGCCCGCGCCGTCGAGCTCGGCTTGCGCCTGGCGGGCGACCGCTTGCAGCTGCTGCACGCCGGCGACCCGCAGGAAGAGGCCCTGCGCGGCTATCTGGGCATGGGCCTGAGCGAGATGACGGTGCTCGAGCAACCCAGCCACTGCGATGCGCTACCGCTGCTGAACAACTACCTGCACGATGCCGGCGCCCATCTGGTGCTGACCGGCAGCCAGGCGGAAACCGGTGAGGGATCCGGGCTGCTGCCCTACCTGTTGGCCGAGCGCCTGGGCTGGCCCCTGGTGGTCGGGCTGGCCGAGGTGGAGAAGGTCGAGAACGGCGTGGCCCAGGTACTGCAAGCCCTGCCCCGCGGCCAGCGTCGCCGGCTGAAGGTTCGGCTGCCGTTCGTCGCCAGTGTGGACAATGCGGCGCCGACGGCACGCCAAAGCGCCTTTGGCCCTGCCCGCCGTGGCGAGCTGCGCGCCGAGGATGTCGCCGTCATCGAGGATGTACTGCTGGATGAAGCACAACTGCAGCCGGCGCGACCACGTCCCAAGCGGCTCAAGGTGATCAAGGCCAAGACCGGTGCCGAACGGATGAAGGCGGCGACCGCCAAGGCCTCTGGCGGCGGTGGGCAAGTGCTTCAAGACGTCTCGCCGCAAGCCGGCGCCGAGGCTATCTTCAAACTACTGCGGGACGAAGGCGTGCTGCGCTGAGCGTAGCGCCGCCTCGTTCATCGAAGCCAAAGGGAGCTAACACGATGATGCATGCCGATCTGATCGACCAGGACGATTTCCGTGATCGCCTCGTCGCACTGGGCTTTGAGATCCCCATTGGCGCCACCGCCGAACAAGCCTGTGAACGCGCCGTCGTTGGCCTGTCGCAGGAACGCGCCCAGGCGCTACGCCGCCTGGTCGAGGAATTGCTCGGTGGCTCCGCTACCCTGCTGCCCGCCGTGCGCGAGGCCATCAGCCGGAACCTGCTTCCAGCCCTGGTACGCGCCAACTAAACCCCGCCGCTGCCTGTGATACCGCCCGGCGAGATCACAGGCAGCGTGCCCCCAGTCGAACCCACGCAACCCGAGTGGCTGTCGCAAACGCCGCAAAGCGCAAAAAAAAAAGGTGGATGACACCGTCATCCACCTTTTTCGAGCAGGCTGTGAGCGACGTCAGACGCGCACGCTGGCAAAGGTCGACTCACCCTGGGCACGCTGCAACGCCGCAACGGTGGCCGGATTCCTGCTGGCATCATCGGGACGCGGTATCAACGCAACCACCTGCGCCGATTGCTGGCCCGAGCGCTCATCACGCGGCGGGATACCGAAGAACTCGCGGTAGCACTTGGAGAAATGCGGAGTCGAAACGAAGCCGCAGACCGAAGCCACCTCGATGATCGACATTGGCGTCTGCTTGAGCAGCTGACGCGCACGGATCAACCGCAACTTGAGGTAATAGCGCGACGGCGAGCAATGCAGGTATTTCTGGAACAGCCGCTCGAGCTGGCGCCGGGACACGTTGACGTAGCAGGCCAGTTCGTCGAGGTCGATCAGCTCTTCGAGGTTGGCCTCCATCAGGGCGACGATTTCCAGCAGCTTCGGCTGGTTGGTGCCCAGCATGTGCTTGAGTGGCACGCGCTGCAGATCCTGCTCGCTGCGGATGCGCTCGTACATGAACATGTCGGAGATGGCCGCGGCCAGTTCACGCCCGTGTCGGGCGCCGATCAGCTGCAGCATCAGGTCCATGGGCGCAGTACCGCCGGACGCCGTGTGGCGATTGCGATCGATGGAGAACAACCGGGGGGTGACGGAGGTGCGCGGGAAGGCTTCCTGCATCGCGGCCAGGCACTCCCAATGCACGCTGCAGTCATAGCCGTCGAGCAGACCGGCCTTGGCCAGCGCCCAGCTGCCAGTGCATACCGCACCCAGCTGGCGCCCATGACGGGCTTGAACCTGCAACCAGTGCAGATGTTCGCGGGTGACGCTGCGCTGAATGTCCACGCCACCGCAAACGATCACGCTGTCCAGGCTGGGCGCATTGTCGAAGCCGGCATCCGGCGTGATCTGCAAGCCGTCGCTGGCGGTCACTGGCTGCCCCGTCTGGGTCACGGTGAACCAGCGGTAGAGCTCTTTGCCTGACAGCTGATTGGCCATCCGCAGTGGCTCCACGGCGGAGGCCAGGGAGATCAGGGTGAAATTATCCAACAGCAGAAAGCCGATGGTCTGTGGGAGCCGATTTGGGGGCTGCGACCCGGGATTGATCTGTGACAAAGGCGGACCCTCACGCTAGGCATTTCTCGTGAGCCTTCGACGAGGCTCTTTTTCTTGTGTATCCGACGCTCGGGGGCGCCGGCTCATGCGTATATCAAGGCAAACAACATGCCTATTTTGAATGCTCGTTCAATAAAACCTCCGTACAGACTGAAACGCCCGCAACATAAGGCTTTCAAGCAGCGGAACGAGCATTTGAACGCCGGGGAGTTACCCTGCGGTGGGCAGTTTCGTAGCAGTGTCAGCACTGCCTATCGGTGTAAACCACGCACTGTCACGCGAGGGTAACAAGGCTGGGTAACAGCCTGGGTAACGAACACCCAACAGGACCGCTTGCGTTCGGTGAAAACGCACCACGGACAAGCACCGTAACGGTCCTGCTGCACGACTTCGGCTCAGCACTCGATCGCGCTGACCGCCAGGCCACCGCGAGAGGTTTCCTTGTACTTGTCGTGCATATCGGCGCCGGTATCGCGCATCGTGCGGATGACCCTATCCAGCGAGATGAAATGCTCGCCGTCGCCACGCAGCGCCATCTGCGCCGCGTTGATCGCCTTCATGGCGGCAATGGCGTTACGTTCGATGCAGGGCACTTGCACCAGGCCGCCTACCGGGTCACAGGTCAGACCCAGGTTATGCTCCAGCCCGATTTCCGCCGCGTTTTCGACCTGTTCGGGGGTAGCACCGAGCAACTCCGCGAGCCCGGCGGCAGCCATGGCACAGGCGGAACCGACCTCGCCCTGGCAACCCACCTCGGCACCCGAGATCGAGGCGTTCTTCTTGCACAGGATGCCGATCGACGCGGCGGCGAGCAGGTAGTCGACTACGTCGTTGTCTGACGCTTCCGGGTGGAATTTCATGTAGTAGTGCAGCACCGCCGGGATGATCCCCGCCGCGCCATTGGTGGGCGCCGTGACCATGCGCCCGCCCGCTGCGTTTTCCTCGTTGACCGCCAGGGCGAACAGGTTCACCCACTCCATGGCGCTCATGGTCGAACCGATGACGTTCGGCTTGCCCATCTCCAGCAGGTTCTGATGCAGTTTGGCGGCGCGCCGCCGGACTTTCAGCCCACCGGGCAATATGCCTTCGTGGCGCAGTCCGTTTGCGACGCACAGCTTCATCGCCTCCCACAGGCGCAGCAGCCCCTGACGGATCTCCGCCTCGCTGCGCCAGGCCTTCTCATTGGCCATCATCAACTCGCTGACGCGCATACCGTGGCGCTTGCACAGCTCCAGCAGTTCGACGGCGTTGGAGAAGTCGTATGGCAGCTCCGTGTGATCCTGGTCCAACTGACCGGCCGCGGCCTGCTCGGCATTAACCACGAACCCACCCCCGACGGAGTAATAGGTATCTTGGTACAGCTCCTCCGAGTGCCCATAGGCAATGAAGGTGACGGCGTTGGGGTGATACGGCAGGCTCTCCTCGAGCAGCAGCAGGTCCCGCGTCCAATCGAACTCGACCGGCCAGTGGCCGTCGAGTCGAAGCTGTCCGCTGGCGCGAAGCGCCGCGATGCGCGGGGCGATCTGCTCAGGGTCGATCAGGTCCGGGCGCTCGCCCATCAGCCCCATGATCACGGCGTTGTCGGTGCCATGCCCGACGCCGGTGGCCGACAGTGAGCCATACAGGCGCACCTCGACACGCCAGACCCGCTCGAGCAGCTTGCGCTCGCGCAAGGCCTCGACGAATAGCACCCCGGCGAGCATGGGGCCAACCGTATGCGAGCTGGACGGCCCAATGCCGATTTTGAAAAGGTCGAATACGCTGATCGCCACGCTGAACACTCCACTGGATGCCCTGGAAACAGGCGCCATCATGGTGGTTTTGCGGAGCCATAGAAGTCTGGCACCGACGTAGCCATGCCCAAATCCGTCAGATTGCCCAACAAATGACCAATGAGTCGGCGGCCACCGCCAGCGCTCGAAACGGCTGCGCTCAGGGCGTTTGACCCGTCCAAAGATTGCCCGACGAGCTGGCAGTACCGGTATAGAGCCTGCCAAGGCCGAGACGCTCAGTCAGCACCCGGCAGATACCCGTAACTGGCGCGCGGCCAAAGCAGCTCACAGAACCTCGCCACAGCCGTCTTTCCATCACCTGCCTTCGTGTTCTTTCCGGCCAACGCCAGCGCGGCCGGCCGGACGCGACGAATAGATGCAGGCACGCGCCTGAACGCCACCCTGCATTCAGGGCGCGCCGCACACCCGTTGAATTTTTTTCATGAAGCGGTTAATGGCCACTCGCCATATTACTTAGCCAGCTCAGTAAAAACGCCAGGTCGTGGCCGAACAGCAAAAATGCACAGCGTGCAGATGATGAATTTTTTTCCGTCATGGCTTTTTAACGGCCCCATGTCGCCGTTCAGCATGTCAGCGTCGTAACTCGACAATTGCTGCCGACGCAGGGGGATATCGTTAATCCATCTTCCTCAGCCGCCAGGCAACGACGCTGGCCACTGGGAGCCTTGCGAGACTTAGCTGCAGCCGTCCCAAAACGACTGTACAAATAACAAGAACAGGTACCGGTTCCGCTCCGAAGAGAGCGACGACCACGATGAGCTTACTAGCACTGCCAAAGGATAGAAGCGGTTACGACGCTACGGTGATCAGCCTCGATGCCGAGCCGGCAAACGTGTGAGACGGGTATCGCTCTCGCTTGCACGCCTGCGGCCCGTCGAGCCACCGCGAAACCGCTTCCAGCCAAGAACATGCCAACCCCAAGCCATAACCGTTGGCATAAGCCGGCGAGCGTTGCGAGACGCTGGCGGCCTCCGTTTAGCTGATCTGGATGTCTACCGAGGGTAATAGTCCCATGCAGTCTGGAAAAATCGTCGTCGAGAACCTGTACAAGGTGTTCGGCCCGCAGGAACAAGAAGCCATCGCCTTGCTCAAGCAGGGCTGGAGCAAGGACAAGATTCTCGCCGAGCGCGGCGCGGTCATCGGCGTGAGTGATGTTTCGTTCAGTGTCGAAGAGGGTGAGATCTTCGTACTGATGGGCCTGTCCGGCTCCGGCAAATCCACCCTGATCCGCCTGATCAATCGCCTGATCGAGCCCAGCGCCGGAAACGTCTTCATCGACGGGCAGAACGTCGCGAAACTGCCCCAGTCACAGCTCATCGACCTGCGCCGTCGCGACATGAGCATGGTCTTCCAGTCGTTCGCCCTGATGCCGTCGCGCACAGTGCTCGACAACGCCGCCTTCGGCCTCGAAGTCGCCGGCGTCGGCCGCAAGGAGCGCGAGGAGCGCGCCATGGCGGTGCTCAAGCAGGTCGGGCTCGACACCTTCTCGCAAAAATTCCCACACGAACTGTCCGGCGGCATGCAACAGCGTGTCGGCCTCGCTCGCGCCCTGGCCGTGAACCCCTCGATGATCATCATGGACGAGGCCTTTTCCGCCCTCGACCCGCTCAAGCGCCGCGAAATGCAGGACGTCCTGCTGGAACTGCAGAAGACGCATCGACGCACCATCATCTTCGTCTCCCACGACATCGAGGAGGCCATGCGCATCGGCAACCGCATCGGCATCATGGAAGGCGGCAAACTGGTGCAGGTCGGCACACCGCAGGAGCTGATCGACAACCCCGCCAACAGCTACGTGCGCAACTTCTTCGAAACCGTCAACACCAGCCGCTACCTCACCGCCGGCCAGCTCAAGTCCGACAGCGTTCCGCTCTACGTGCACAACGGCAAGGCGCCGGACGCGCTGCAGGTCTGCCAGGAATTGCAGGCGATGGACAAGCACTACGCCTTCGTCATCGACGAGCAGCGGAAATTCCGCGGGTCGATCAGCCTGGAGCGCATCGCCCTGCTGGTGGAAAACGGCAAGACCTGCCCGCTCGAAGCGAATGTGTTGAAACAGATCGAGCCCCTCACCGAAGACCAGCCACTCGATCAGGTCATCGAGCGGCTGGTGGACAACGAGGGACCGATGCCCGTGGTGGACAGCCAGGGGTTCTATGCGGGCGCCATCAGTAAAGGCCGCCTTCTGACGCGCCTGCAGGAGGATTGATCATGAGCAAAGATCTCGATCTGGGGAGCTGGGTCAACGACGTCGTCCAGCACCTGCTGGAAAATTACAGCGGCGCCTTCGACAGCCTCGGCAGCCTGGTCAGCGGATTCTCCGAGGGCGTCGAAGCGCTGCTGATGCTGCCGCCGGCCTGGCTGCTCATCGCCATCTTCGTCGGCCTCGGCTTGTGGCGCATTGGCGCCCGGTTCGCCGCCTTCACCGCCGTGTCCTTCATTCTCATCGTGCTCACCGGTTTCTGGGAGCAGACGGTCGTTACCCTGGGCCTGACCTTCTCCGCCACGCTGATCAGTCTGCTGCTGGGCGTTCCGCTGGGTATCTGGTCGGCACGCAGCGAGCGCGTGGCGTTGATCACCCGCCCGATCCTGGACTTCATGCAGACCATGCCGGCGTTCGTCTACCTGATCCCGGCGGCGATGCTGTTCGGCCTCGGCCGCGTCCCCGGCATCATCGCCACGGTGATCTTCGCCATGCCGCCGGCGGTACGCCTGACCAACCTCGGCATCCGCCAGGTCAACAAGGAGATCGTCGAGGCCGGGCAATCGTTCGGCTGCAACGGGCGTCAGCTGCTGTTCAAGGTCCAGCTGCCCAACGCCATGCCGTCGATCATGGCGGGGGTCAACCAGACCATCATGATGGCGCTGTCGATGGTGATCATCGCCTCGATGGTCGGTGCCGGCGGCCTGGGCAACGACGTGCTGGCCAGTATCCAGCGGCTGGACATCGGCCTCGGCTTCGAAAGCGGCATGGCCGTGGTGCTGCTGGCGATCATCCTCGACCGCATCACCGAGAGCTTCGGCACCGCCAAACGCGCCACGCAGAAAGCCACCTGGTACACCTGGGTGACGACCAAGCTCAGGCCGCAGGGCCAGTAACCGCAACGATCCCATTCGGAAGAAGGAAATCAGAATGACCACGTTCAAGACGATAACGGGTATCGGCCTGCTTGCCTGCGCACTGCTGCAAAACGCCTGGGCGCAGGAACCCGCAAGTTGCCAGAAGGTACGTTTCGCCGAGATCGGTTGGGCCGACATCGCCGCGACCACGGGTGTTGCGATGGTCCTGACCGAAGGCCTGGGCTATGACCCGAGCAAGGTGATGGCCTCGGTACCGATCGCCTTCACTGGCGTGAAAAACAAGCAGATCGATGCCTTTCTCGGCTACTGGTCGCCGTCGATGGACCCGGTGATCGAACCCTTCACCAAGGACAATGGGGTCAAGGTGCTCGAGTCACCCAACCTCGAGGGCGCCAAGTACACCCTGGCGGTACCGACCTACGCGGCCGAAGCGGGACTGAAGAGTTTTCAGGACATCGCCAAGTTCAAGGATCAGCTGGGCGGCCGGATCTATGCGATCGAGCCAGGCAATGACGGCAACCTGCTGATCGAGAAGATGATCAAGAACGACCAGTTCGGCCTCGGCGGTTTCCGCATGGTCGAGTCCAGCGAGGCCGGCATGCTGGTCCAGGTGCAACGGGCCATTCGGAAGAAGGAGCCGGTGGTCTTTCTCGGCTGGGCACCGCACCCGATGAACACCCAGTACGACCTGACCTACCTGGCCGGGGGTGACGATGTGTTCGGGCCGGATTTCGGTGCCGCCAAGGTCTTCACCGTGGTGCCGCCGGACTACCTGGAGCGTTGCTCGAACGTCGGGAAGCTGCTGCAGAACCTGCAGTTCAGCGTCGCCATGGAAAGCGAGCTGATGCAGATGGCGCAGGATCGGGACGACCCGCAGACTGTCGCCAAGCAGTGGATCAAGGCGCACCCGGACGTCCTCGACAAATGGCTGGCAGGCGTGACCACGCAAGACGGCCAGGACGGCGTCGCTGCGGTCAAGAAGTTCGTCGGCCTCTGACCGCCGTCGCACGGGGCAGGCCCAGATGTAGATAACCAGCAGGCCGCCTCGGCCACGTGCCGAGACGCGCCGGCCCTGCAACCCCGACATCACACTCACTTTATCTCGCCGGTGCGCAAGCAGAACCAGCGCGCCGAACCGTGCACGGGATTTCGCCCAACGGCGGGAGCCCTGCGACAAACCGCAGTCCCCGCAGAACGGGACCACGGCTGGCATCACTGCCATTTCCTACATGGAGCTCACACGCATGAATCTGTTCAAGCACCTTCTTTGTGGCCTCGGCGCCGCCAGCATGGCCCTCGGCATGGCTAGCAGCATGGCGGCGGACAAGCCCGAGCTGAAGATCGGCTACGTCAACGGCTGGGACGACAGCGTCGCGGCCACGTACGTAGCCGGCGAAATCCTCGAAAGCAAACTGGGCTACCCAGTCAAACTGCAACCGGTCGAACCGGCCATCATGTGGCAGGGCGTCGCGCGCGGCGACCTCGATGCCACGCTCTCCGCCTGGCTGCCCGCCACCCACGGTGAATACTTCGCCAAGCTCAAGGACAAGGTCGTGGTGCTCGGCACCAACTACGAAGGCGCGAAGATCGGCTTGATCGTGCCGGATTACGTCGAGGCCAAGAGCATCGAGGACCTGAACCAGTACAGCAAGGCGTTCGACGGCAAGATCACCGGCATCGATGCCGGCGCCGGCGTCATGCGCCGGACCGAAGACGCCATCAAGCAATACAACCTGGACGTCCGCCTGATGCCCAGCTCGGGACCGGCAATGACCACCGCGCTGACCCGCGCCGAAAAAGCGCAGAAGCCGATTGTCGTCACCGGCTGGATCCCGCACTGGATGTTCGCCAAGTGGAAGCTGCGCTTCCTGGAAGATCCGAAGAAGGTGTTCGGTGACGACGAGCACGTCGACACGGTCGCCAACCCGGCACTGGCCAGCAAGGCACCCGAAGCCGAGGCGTTCCTGAAGAAATTCAGTTGGGGCGCCGAAGAAGTCGGCGAAGTCATGCTGGCGATCCGCGACGGCGCCAAGCCTGACGATGCCGCACGTGACTGGGTGAAGAACCACCCGGACCGCGTCGCCGGCTGGCTCGAATAACCGCACCACGCAATCCCCCTCTCCCCTGATCATCAACCCCGACCGGCGCCCTCAACGGGCGCCGCTCGTAGCAATGGAGTCGTGTGCATGCACGCAATCAAATGGAGCACCCTCGCGGTGGCCGTCACCGCCGCAGTCAGCCAGCTGGCCGTCGCCAGCGAACAGTCGGAAGCCACCGGTTTCGTCGAAGGCGGTAACCTGACGCTGCTGAACAAAAACTACTACTTCGCCCGCGACAACCACGCGCCAGGCGCAGCCCAGAGCCGCCGCGAAGAATGGGCGCACGGCCTGCTGCTCGCCTATCAATCCGGCTTCACCCAGGGCACCGTCGGCTTCGGCGTCGACCTGCATGCCGGTGGTGCGGTCAAGCTCGACAGCGGCCGCGGCACCAGCGGCACCGGCCTGCTGCCCGTCGACAGCGACGGCCGTGCCGCCGACAACTTCGGTTTCGCCGGTGGCGCGGTCAAGGTGCGCGTCTCCAACACGACGCTGAAGTACGGCGACCTGACGCCCACCGCACCGGTTTTCTCCCCGGGAACCGGGCGCATCTTCGCCAGCACCGCCACCGGCTTCCAGCTGACCTCCAACGAGATCGATCAGCTGACCGTCGATGCGGGCTACTTCACCTCGATTCGCGACCGCAACCGCTCGCTCAACCACGACGGCGAAATCACCCTGGTCTATGGCGGCGCCATCGATTCGGAAACCGTGAGCTACCTGGGCGGCACCTACCAGCTCGCCGACGGCCTCAGCGCCACCCTCTACGGGTCCAAGTACGAGGATGTCTGGACTCAGTACTACGGCAACCTGAACTATGCACTGCCGCTGTCGGAGGAGCAGGCACTGGCCTTCGACTTCAACGTCTACGACACCCGTGACGAAGGCTCCGCGCTGGCTGGCGACATCAATACCACCGCCTGGTCGCTGGCGGCCGGCTACACAATCGGCGCCCACACCTTCACCCTCGCCCACCAGCAGGTGAACGGCAACGCGCCGATGGACTACATCAGCATGGACGGCACCAACGCCGGCGACTCCATCTACCTGGCGAACTCGTCGCAGTGGTCGGACTTCAACGCGCCCGGCGAGAAGTCCGTGCAAGCCCGCTACGACCTGAACATGGAGGCCTACGGCGTGCCGGGTCTGAAACTGATGGCCCGTTACATCAAGGGCGATATCGACGGCGCCAGCGTCGACGCCGGCGGCGCCTACGCCTACTACGCAGGAGATGCCGGCAAGGGCAAGGAGTGGGAACGCGACCTCGAAGCCAAGTACGTGGTGCAGGAAGGCGACCTCAAAGACCTTTCCCTGCGGGTGCGTTACGCCACCGCGCGCGGCTTCGCCGGCGACATCGACGAAGTCCGCGTGATCACCGAGTACCCATTGGACATTCTGTAAACCTCACCACTGTGCGGGCGCCCGCCCGCACAGTCAGAACATTGCCGCGGCAGTGCCCGGCGGCCGTTGACGGGGTGCCGCGCGCCCCGGCATCGGCAAGGATCGGCGCCGTTTCAGCGCGCACGTACCTGGCCCCGACGGGCTCACGACCAGATCTTATCCATTCCCGACAAGCACTTTTTTATTGATTGATCGTTCAATCAATAAAATTTAGGGTGTGCAGCATTCACTTCTTTCGGAGCCTCCCATGCCCAAGGTTGGAATGCAGCCTATCCGGCGCAAACAGCTGATCCACGCCACCCTGGCGGCCGTGGACCAGGTCGGCATGAGCGATGCCAGCATCTCCATGATTGCCCGCCTGGCGGGCGTCTCGAACGGCATCATCGCCCATTACTTCCAGGACAAGAACGGCCTGCTCGAGGCCACGATGCGGCACCTGATGAAGGCATTGAATCAGGCCGTGCGCATACGCCGCGAGGCGCTGACCGACGACAGCCCGCGCGCGCACCTGAAGGCCATCATCGAAGGCAACTTCGACGACAGTCAGGTCAACGGACCCGCGATGAAAACCTGGCTGGCGTTCTGGGCCTTCAGCATGCACCAGCCGTCCCTGCACCGGCTGCAGCGGATCAACGACCACCGCCTGTACTCCAATCTTTGCTGTGAATTCCGCCGCGTCCTGCCGAAGGAACAGGCTCGCTCCGCCGCGCGCGGCATGTCGGCGCTGATCGACGGCCTGTGGCTGCGCGGCGCACTGGCCAGCAATGAATTCGATATCGAGCAGGCGCTGCAACTGGCCTACGACTACCTGGATCAGCTGCTCGCCCAGCAGGTTCACTGACCCTTTCACCCATACGCACCGCACGAGGATGACCATGCCCCGTTTCGAGCAACAGAAACTCTACATCGACGGCCGCTACGTCGACGCGACCAGCGGCGATACCTTCGAAACCGTCAATCCGGCGAACGGCGAAGTCCTTGCCGAACTGCAGCGCGCCTCGCGCGAAGACGTCGACGCGGCCGTGGCCAGCGCCGCCGCCGGGCAGAAAATCTGGGCCGCCATGACGGCCATGCAGCGCTCGCGCATCCTGCGTCGGGCGGTGGATATCCTGCGCGAGCGCAACGGCGAACTGGCCGAGCTGGAAACCCTCGACACCGGCAAGCCCTTGGCCGAAACCCGCGCCGTGGACATCGTCACCGGAGCCGATGTGCTCGAGTACTACGCCGGCCTGATCCCCGCCATCGAAGGCGAGCAGATCCCGCTGCGCGAGACCAGCTTCGTCTATACCCGCCGCGAGCCGCTGGGCGTGGTGGCGGGCATCGGTGCCTGGAACTACCCGATCCAGATCGCCCTGTGGAAATCCGCACCGGCCCTGGCGGCGGGCAACGCCATGATCTTCAAGCCCAGCGAGATGACTTCGCTGAGCGCGCTGAAGCTGGCCGAGATCTATACCGAGGCAGGCCTGCCGAACGGGGTGTTCAACGTGCTCACCGGCAGCGGCCGGGAAGTCGGCACCTGGCTCACCGAGCATCCGGGCATCGAGAAGATTTCTTTCACCGGCGGCACCAGCACCGGCAAGAAGGTCATGGCCAGCGCCTCCAGCTCCTCGCTCAAGGACGTGACCATGGAGCTGGGCGGCAAGTCGCCGCTGATCATCTTCGAGGACGCCAACCTCAACCGTGCCGCGGACATCGCGGTCATGGCCAACTTCTTCAGTTCCGGCCAGGTCTGCACCAACGGCACCCGCGTGTTCATCCACCGCTCGCTGCAGGCACGGTTCGAAGCCAAGGTGCTCGAGCGGGTCAAGCGCATCCGTCTGGGCGACCCGCTGAACGAGCAGACCAACTTCGGCCCGCTGGTGGGCTACGCGCACATGGACAGCGTGCTCGACTACATCGAGTCGGGTCGAGCCGAAGGCGCGCGCCTGCTCTGCGGTGGGGCGCGGGTCACCGAGGGCGCGTACGCCGAGGGCGCCTATGTCGCGCCGACGGTGTTCAGCGACTGCCGTGACGACATGCGCATCGTGCGCGAGGAAATCTTCGGCCCGGTGATGAGCATCCTGGTCTTCGACGACGAGGCAGAGGTGATCCGCCGCGCCAACGACACCGACTACGGCCTCGCCGCCGGCCTGGTGACCAACGACCTGGCCCGCGCCCACCGCGTGATTCACAGCCTGGAAGCGGGCATCTGCTGGATCAATACCTGGGGCGAATCGCCCGCCGAAATGCCGGTCGGCGGCTACAAGCAATCCGGCGTGGGCCGCGAGAACGGCCTGATGACCCTGACCCATTACACCCGCACCAAATCGATCCAGGTCGAACTGGGTGATTTCGCCTCGGTGTTCTGAACCGCTGCCAGCCACCCGCTTCGGGCCATACCGGACAGCGCGCGCAGCCGCCTGCGCCGTCCCGGCCTGAAGCGCCCATCCCAAAGGATGCTGCCATGGAATACGACTACATCATCATCGGCGCCGGCTCGGCCGGTAACGTGCTGGCGACTCGCCTGACCGAAGACGCGGACGTCAACGTGCTGCTGCTCGAAGCCGGTGGTCCCGACTACCGGATGGACTTCCGTACCCAGATGCCCGCCGCGCTCGCCTTCCCGCTGCAGGGCCGGCGCTACAACTGGGCCTACGAGACCGACCCCGAGCCGCACATGAACAACCGCCGCATGGAATGTGGCCGCGGCAAGGGCCTGGGTGGCTCCTCGCTGATCAACGGCATGTGCTACATCCGTGGCAACGCCATGGACTACGACGGCTGGGCCAAGGCGCCGGGCCTGGAGGACTGGACCTATCTCGACTGCCTGCCCTACTTCCGCAAGGCCGAGACCCGCGACATCGGGCCCAACGACTACCATGGCGGTGAGGGCCCGGTGAGCGTGACCACGCCCAAGCCCGGCAACAACCCGCTGTTCCGCGCCATGATCGAGGCCGGTGTGCAGGCCGGCTATCCGGAAACCGACGACCTCAACGGCTATCGCCAGGAAGGCTTCGGCCCGATGGATCGCACGGTCACCCCCAACGGCCGTCGCGCCAGTACCGCGCGCGGCTACCTGGACATGGCCCGTGGCCGGCCGAACCTGACCATCGTGACCCATGCGCTGACCGACCGCATCCTGTTCAGCGGCAAGCGGGCCATCGGCGTGGCCTACCTGCACGGCAACAGCGACACACCAGTGATCGTCAACGCCCGCCGCGAAGTGCTGCTGTGCAGCGGCGCCATCGCCTCGCCGCAGATCCTGCAACGCTCGGGCGTCGGCCCGCGTGCGCTGCTGCGCGAACTCGGCATCCCGATCGTCCACGATCTTCCGGGCGTCGGCGCCAATTTGCAGGATCACCTGGAGATGTACCTGCAATACGCCTGCAAGCAGCCGGTCTCGCTCTACCCCGCGCTGCAATTACACAACCAGCCGCTGATCGGCGCAGAGTGGCTGTTCCTCGGCAAGGGTATCGGCGCCAGCAACCAGTTCGAGGCCGGCGGTTTCATTCGCTCGCGTGCCGAGTTCGAATGGCCGAACATCCAGTACCACTTCCTGCCGGTAGCGATTAACTACAACGGCAGCAACGCGGTGAAGGAGCATGGCTTCCAGGCCCACGTCGGCTCCATGCGCTCGCCCAGTCGCGGCCGCGTGCATGCCCGTTCGCGGGACCCGCGCCAGCACCCGAGCATCCTGTTCAACTACATGTCCTGTGAGCAGGACTGGCAGGAGTTCCGCGACGGTATCCGGATCACCCGGGAAATCATGGCGCAATCGGCCCTCGACCCCTATCGCGGTCGCGAGCTGAGCCCCGGCGCTGACGTGCAGACCGATGCCGAACTGGATGAGTTTGTCCGCCAGCACGCCGAAACCGCGTTCCACCCCTCCTGCTCCTGCAAGATGGGTGAGGACGATATGGCAGTCGTCGATGGCCAGGGCCGCGTTCATGGAATGGAGGGGCTGCGGGTGATCGATGCCTCGATCATGCCGCTGATCACCACCGGCAACCTCAACGCACCGACCATCATGATGGCCGAGAAGCTCGCCGATCGGATTCGCGGCCGCACGCCATTGCCGCGCAGCACCGCGCCCTACTACGTCGCCGGAGACGCCCCGCCGCGCAATGTGGCACAGGCGCAGTCAGCGCCCACGAAGCAGGCTGAACGCGCTCAGGTCTAGGGCGCTGTGAGAGGGTGGATGACGTTCTTTTCATCCACCGTTGCCACCGCTCGGTGGTTCGTCACCCGATGGATCGCCCCCCGGTGGACCGCCACCCGGTGGATCGATAAAGCGTGATCCACCCTACGAGATGCCGGTGCGCACGCGCAGGATCAGGCAACGCACAAGCAAACGTCCGAGGTAGGGTGGATGACGCTTTTTTCATCCACCATTGCCACCGCTCGGTGATCGCCACCCGGAGAATCGCCCCCGGTGGATCGATAAAGCGTGATCCACCCTACGAGACGCCGGTGCGCACGCGCAGGATCAGGCGGCGCACAAGCAAGCGTCCGACGTAGGGTGGATGACGCTCTTTTCATCCACCATTGCCATCGCTCGGTGATCACCACCCGGAGAATCGCCCCGGTGGATCGCCACCCGGTGGATCGATAAAGCGTGATCTACCCTACGAAATGCCGGTGCATACGCACAGGATCAGGCGGCGCACAAGCAAACGTCCGACGTAGGGTGGATGACGCTCTTCTCATCCACCATTGCCGCCGCTCGGTGTTCACCAACCCCGGAGAGTCGCCCCCAGGTGGCTCGATAACACGTGATCCACCCGACCAAGCGGCCAGTGCCGCACACCTCAGAGCGAGGCTTTTACCGCGGCCAATCCGTCTTCGCCCTCTCGGGTCTTGACGCCTTGCAGCCAGCCCTCGAGCACCTCGGGGTGAGCCTTCACCCAGGCCTTGACCGCTGCGTCGTTGCTGGCGTTTCGGGCCAGCACCTCGTCCATGATGGCGTTCTCCATGTCCTGGGTGAATTTGAGGTTGCTCAGCAGCTTGCCGACGTTCGGGCATTGCGCGGCATAGCCCTTGCGCACCAGCGTGTTGACCGTCCCGCTCTCGCCGAAATAGGCCTCGCCACCCTTGAGGTACTTGATGTCGTACTGCACGTTCATCGGGTGCGGCGTCCAGCCGAGGAAGACCACGCCCTTGTCACGCTTCACCGCACGGCCGACCTGCACCAGCATCGCTTGCTCGCTGGACTCCACCAGCCGCCAGTCGCCCAGCCCGAACTCGTCCTGATCGATCATCTTCTGAATCGACAGATTCGCCGGCGCACCGGCGGCGATTCCGTAGATGGTCTTGTTGAACAGCTCGCCATGCGTGTCGAGGTCCTCGAAACGCTTCACGCCGGCATTCCACACCGAGGTGGGCACCGCCAGGGTGTATTCGGTACCCGTCAGGTTGACGCTGAGCTCATCGATCTCACCGGTCGCCACGAACTTGTCGTAGTTGTCCTGTTGCGCCGGCATCCAGTTGCCGAGGAAGACGTCCAGCTGATCCTTGGTCAGCCCGGCGAAGATGATCGGCACGCCAAGGGTCATGACCTGTGGCTTGTAGCCGAGCCCCTGCAGCAGCAGGCTGGCGATTCCGTTGGTAACCGCGATGTCGCTCCAGCCCGGATCACCCAGGCGCACCGTCGCGCACTGGCTGCTCTCGCTCTCGGCATGGAGCTGGGTGGCGGCCAGCAACACGCCGCTGGCCAGGATTGCACTCACTGTCTGTTTTTTCATGTCCGTCTGCCTTCGCTCTTGTTCGAATGATTTCCCTGTGCACGGTTTGGCCGGCCGCCATCGCTAGTCGGGTCTAGGGTAGCGGGCCTTGCGCTCCAGATCGTCGAGGTCGATGTGGTTGCGCATGTACTGCTGGCTGGCATCGACCCAGGGCTGGTGGTCCCAGCTGGTCAGTTTGCCCAGGCTCAGCGCTTCGCTGACCAGGCGCCGCCGGCGCTGGCTGGCGAGCACCTGGTTGTGAATGGTCGGGATGTCCCAGCGCTGCCGCGCCTCGGCCAGGAAGGCCGCGGCGAGTGCCTGGTGATCGGCGGAGTCCATCAGGTTCTCGCGCTCCTGCGGGTCGTTGACCAGGTCGAACAACAGGCAAGGATCCTGCTCCGAGTAGATGAATTTGTAAGCGCCACGCCGGATCATCATCAGCGGGCTGGTGGTGCCTTCGGCCATGTATTCGCCGATCACCTCGTCATGGCCTTCGCGACCGGTCAGGTGCGGCAGCAACGAGCGGCCATCGAGCGGCAGGTTGGCCTCCAGCGTGCCGCCGGCCAGTTCGACCAGGGTCGGCAACAGGTCGGCAGTGGACACCGACGCGCTGATCCGTGCGGCATCGATACCCGGCCCCTGGATGATCAGCGGCACGCGCGCCGCCATCTCGAACCAATGCATCTTGTACCAGAGGCCACGCTCACCCAGCTGGTCGCCATGGTCACCGGAGAACACCACGATGGTGTCCTCCGCCAGGCCGCACGCCTCGAGCGTCTTCAGCAGTTTGCCGACGTTATCGTCGATGTAACTGCAGGCACCGAAATAGGCGCGACGGGCATCGCGGATCTTCTCTTCGGGCAATGATTTGCCCCACAGGTCGATGACTTTGAGCAGGCGCTGCGAATGCGGATCCTGCTGGTCCTGGGCGATGTCCTGGCGCGGCAGCGGGATGTCCTCGTCGCGGTAGCGGTTCCAGTACTCCTCGGGAATCGTGTAGGGGTCGTGCGGGTGCGTCATCGAGACCGTCAGGCAGAACGGCTGGCCGTCATCTGCGCGAACGAAATCGTAGAGGTACTGCTGCGCCTTGAAGACCACCTCCTCGTCGAAATCCATCTGGTTGGTACGCACGCTGGGGCCGGCCTGCAGCACCGAAGACATGTTGTGGTACCAGCTCAGGCGCACCTCGGGCTCATCCCAGTTCACCGCCCAGCCATAGTCGGCCGGATAGATATCGCTGGTCAGCCGTTCCTCGTAACCATGCAGCTGATCGGGGCCGCAGAAATGCATCTTGCCGGAGAGCGCCGTGCGGTAGCCGAGCCGCCGCAGGTAGTGCGCGTAGGTCGGTACGTCGGCAGGAAAGTCGGCGGCATTGTCGTAAGCGCCGATCTTGCTGGGCAGCTGGCCGCTGACCAGGGTGAAGCGCGACGGCGCGCAGAGCGGACTGTTGCAATACGCCGACTCGAATACCGCACCCTGTGCAGCCAGGCGCGAGAGGTTCGGCAGTTTGATGGGCGACGCCGGGTCATGCATCGGCAGCAGCGGAGCGGCCATCTGGTCGGCCATGATGAACAGGATGTTGGGGCGTTTCATGATGCGATGGTCCATGCCTGGTTTTTATGCGAGATTGCCTGCAACACAGTCTGAACCCTGTGTTGCTGCGGTAAACCCGGCTGCGCCATATGCCTAGGATAAGAAAAACTAATGCCAAACCGACCCGATCAGATTCCCCTCGATGCGCTGCGGGTGTTCGAATCCGCGGCGCGTCAGCAGAGCTTCACCGCCGCTGCGCTGGAGCTGGGCAGCACACAGCCGGCGATCAGCCAGCAGATCAAGCGCCTGGAACAGCAGTTGGCGGTCCGCCTGTTCGATCGGGTCTATCGCGGCATCGTCCTCACCGAGGCCGGTGAGCTGCTCCTGGGTTACGTGCAACAAGGCCTGGGCACGCTGGACGCAGGCCTTGCCGCGGTCACCGCACAGCAGCAGCACGAGGTGCTCCAGGTCGCCACCGATTTCGCCTTCGCGGCCTACTGGCTGATGCCGCGCCTGGAGCGCTTTCACCAACGGCATCCCGAGGTGGATGTCAGTCTGGTGACCAGCGAGCGCGGGCTGGGCGTGCTGCCATCGGAAACTGACGTGGCCATTGTGTTCGGCGACGGCCGCTCCAAGCATGGCGAGACGCACCTGCTGTTTCACGAGGAGGTCTATCCGGTCTGCAGTCCGTCGCTGCTCCGAGGGCAGACCACGCCCTTGGCTCCGGCAGCGCTGGCGCGGCTGCCGCTGCTGCATCTGCGACCGGAAAGCCGGTCCCGCTGGCTCGACTGGGGCAGCCTGTTCCGCGCACTCGGCATCACGGAAGCGCCCAGCTCGGGGATGCTGCGTTTCGACAACTACACCCTGCTGATCCAGGCGGCGATTGCCGGCCAGGGCGTCGCCATCGGCTGGCGTCATCTGGTCGATGAGCTCCTGGCCCAAGGCCTGCTCTGCCGGGTCTGCAGTGAAAGCGTACAGACCCGGTTCGGCTATCACGTGGTGCTGCCCGAGCGTAAACGGCGCCAGCGCCTGGTCGGCAGTTTCGTGGCCTGGTTACAGCTCGAGCTGACCGAGGATGGCACCCGCGCCTGAACAGCATCACGGCCCACCGGACGGATCGGGCGCGGACGGCCACCGCACCAAGGATGTGCAAAGACCTCTGGAATGCCCTATCGCGGGGCAAAGCCGCTTTGCTAGAGTCGACGGCCTTATTTCTTTTTCGTGACCGTTAAACGCGGTCTTCCGAGGCCATTCGAATGACTGAGAGCGTCCACGGGTTTCTTGCCCGCCTGCAGCAGCGCGACCCGCACCAACCCGAATTCCATCAAGCCGTCGAAGAGGTGCTCGGCAGCCTCTGGCCCTTCCTGGAAGCGAACCCCAAGTATCGGCAGGCCGGCATCCTCGAGCGTATGGTCGAGCCAGAGCGGACCATCATTTTCCGCGTACCCTGGGTCGATGATCAGGGGCAGGTTCAGGTCAACCGTGGCTTTCGCGTTCAGATGAACAGCGCCATCGGGCCCTATAAAGGCGGCCTGCGCTTCCACCCGTCGGTCAACCTCGGTGTGCTGAAGTTTCTCGCCTTCGAGCAGGTGTTCAAGAACTCCCTCACCTCGTTGCCCATGGGCGGCGGCAAAGGCGGTTCGGACTTCAACCCCAAGGGCAAGAGCGACGGTGAAGTGATGCGCTTCTGCCAGTCGTTCATGAGCGAACTGTTCCGTCATGTCGGCGCGGACCTGGATGTCCCGGCCGGCGACATCGGTGTCGGCGCGCGTGAGATCGGCTACCTGTTCGGGCAGTACAAGCGCCTGTCCAACCAGTTCACCTCGGTGCTCACCGGCAAGAGCCTGTCCTACGGCGGCAGCCTGATCCGCCCGGAAGCCACCGGCTACGGCTGCGTCTATTTCGCCGAGGAAATGCTCAAGACCACCCACTCCAGTTTCGACGGCAAGCGCGTGGCGATTTCCGGATCGGGCAACGTCGCGCAGTTCGCCGCGCAGAAGGTCATGGAGCTGGGCGGCAAAGTGATTTCGTTGTCGGATTCAGGCGGCACCTTGCACTTCCCGGACGGGTTGACCGACGAGCAGTGGGAATACCTGATGGACCTGAAGAACGTCCGTCGCGGGCGGCTCGAGGAAATGGGCCGGCAGTTCACCGTCACCCACCTGCCCAACCAGCGTCCCTGGGGCCTGCCCTGCGAGATCGCCCTGCCATGCGCCACGCAGAACGAACTCGACGGTGAGGATGCGCGCAGCCTGCTGAACAACGGCTGCCTCTGCGTCGCCGAAGGCGCCAACATGCCCTCGACGCTCGAAGCGGTGGACCTGTTCCTCGAGGCGGGCATCCTGTTCGCGCCGGGCAAGGCGTCCAACGCCGGCGGGGTGGCCTGTAGCGGTCTGGAGATGAGCCAGAACGCCATGCGCCTGCACTGGACCGCCGGCGAGGTGGATACCAAGCTGCACGGCATCATGCAGTCGATCCATCACGCGTGCGTGGGCTATGGCGAGGAAAACGGCCGTACCAACTACGTCAAGGGCGCCAACATCGCCGGCTTCGTCAAGGTCGCTGATGCCATGCTGGCGCAGGGGGTGGTCTAGCGCCGCGCCGGTCGGCAAGCCGCGCCAGGGCAACGAATGCCGCCGGATCGTCCGGCGGTTTTCGTCCGGCCTGCACCTACCAGTAGTTTTCCACCGCCACCTGTCCCGGGCGCCGGGTCAGGCTGAGGTTCAGATCGCGGGCCTTGAGCATGGCACGGGTGTCCTCGATCATCTGCGGGTTGCCGCAGAGCATGATCCGCGAGTGCTCCGGCTCCAGCTTCAGATTGGCGGCTTGCTCCAGCTCGCCATTCTCGATCAGCGTGGTGATACGCCCATGCAAGGCGCCGGGCGCGTCTTCGCGGGTGATCACGGGCAGATACGTCAGCTTGCTGCCCAGCCCTTCCAGATAGTCGCGCTGTGGCAGCTCGCGAATCAGTTCCTGGTAGGCCAGCTCGGATACCGTACGGGCGCTATAGACGAGAATGATCCGTTCGAACCGCTGCCAGACCTCGAAGTCCTGAAGAATCGACAGAAACGGCGCGATACCGGTGCCGGTGCCCAGCAGCCAGAGGTCGCGGCCGTCGATGAAGCGATCCAGGGTGAGAAAGCCGAACGCCTGTTTGTCCACCAGTAACTCGTCGCCAACCTTCAGACGGCTCAGTTCGCTGGTAAATTCGCCGTCCGGCACCACGATGGAAAAGAAGTCGAGAAATTCGTCATGGGGCGCCGACACCATCGAATAAGCGCGCCAGACGATGCTGCCGCTGGGCTTGCGCACGCCCAGGCGAGCGAATTGCCCGGCGTTGAAACGAAAGCCGGGGTCGCGGGTGGTACGCAGCGTGAACAGACTGGGCGTCAGCGTCTGCACCTCGAGCAGACGCTGGCGGGTGAACTTCTCTTCGCTGACGGTCATACTTCACTCCCTTCGCGGACATCTGCGGATGAGGGCCTTCAAGCACCGAAAGCCGTGCCGAAACCAGCACATCGTCGCCCCGGCACCTGCCGCACCGCCCGGGCTGTAGTGGCTGGTTGTTGCACGCAGATCATTGCAACGCTTGTCCTCTTGATACTCCATTCCGACGCCGACAAACACCGCCAGTTCTTATGCCTATTCTCGAATCGCCCTACGCCCGCCTCGATCTGATCCGCCAGCCCGAGCAGCCCAACGAGCCGCTACAGGCCTTCGATGCGGCCGACGAATACCTGCTGACGCAGCTGCACGCGCAGCAACTGCCGGCCGGCAGCCGGGTGCTGGTCCTCAATGACAGCTTCGGTGCCCTGGCCTGTTCGCTGGCGCAGCAGGCCAGCGTCACCAGCAGCGGCGATTCGCACCTGGCGCACCTCGCCCTGGAGAAAAACCTTCAGCGCAACGGGCTAGCCGCCGACAGCGTGACCTTCGTCCCCGCCAGCGAAGTCGCCCAAGGCCCATTCGACTGCGTATTGATCCGCATACCCAAGACGCTGGCGCTGCTGGAAGAACAATTGATCCGCCTGCACGGCCAGCTGGCGCCGGGCGCGCAGGTGATCGCTGGGGCGATGATCAAGCATCTGCCGCGTGCGGCCGGCGACTTGCTGGAGAAATACATCGGCCCGGTACAGGCCTCGCTGGCGGTCAAGAAGGCGCGCCTGCTGACCGCAACGCCAATCGAAAAAGCGGCGCCCCAGTCGCCCTACCCGACGCGCTACCGCCTCGATCAGCCGCCCATCGAGCTGCTCAATCACGCCAACCTGTTCTGCCGCGACGGTCTGGACATCGGTACCCGTGCCTTTCTGCCGCATCTACCCAAGGCGCTCGGTAATCTGCGCGTCGCGGATCTCGGCTGCGGCAATGGCGTGCTCGGCATCGTCTACGCACTGGGCAATCCGCAGGCACAGCTGACGCTGGTCGACGAGAGCTACATGGCGGTGCAGTCGGCGCGGGAAAACTGGCAGGCGATCCTCGGCGAACGGCCCGCCGATATCCGTGCCGGTGATGGCCTGGCCGAGCAGCCGATGGATTCGCTGGACCTGGTGCTGTGCAACCCGCCGTTCCATCAGCAGCAGGTGGTCGGCGATTTCCTCGCCTGGCGCATGTTCACCCAGGCCAAGACGGCGCTGTGCAAAGGCGGCGAGCTGTGGATCGTCGGCAACCGCCACCTCGGTTATCACCTCAAGCTCAAGCGGCTGTTCGGCAAGGTCGAGCAGGTCGCGGCGACGCCCAAGTTCGTCATCCTCAGGGCGATCAAGCCGTGAGCGAGACGCCCGTTCGGCTGAGCATCCAGCAGTTCGCCGCACGCACCGGCCTGTCCGCCGACACGCTGCGCTATTACGAGAAGATCGGCCTGCTGCGCCACGTGGCCCGGGACGCCAGTGGCTTTCGCGTCTATGGCCCGCGTGATCTGGAGTGGGTGGCGTTCATCCTGCGCCTGAAGGACACCGGCATGGCGCTGGACGACATCACCCGTTACGCCGACCTGCGCGAACAGGGCGAGACGACGCTCGCGGCGCGCCAGGCCCTGCTCGAAGCCCATGCCGCCAAGCTGCAGGCGCGCCTGCAACGGGATCAGGAACACCTCGACGCGCTACGGGCGAAGATCGAGCTGTATCGCCAGCAAACAATCGCTTGACCTGGAGTCGACTCCAACCCGCAGGCTTTCCTCTCCCCCATCAGAGGAAGCCCTCATGCCTGCAACGACCCGCTACACCGAAGGCCTGGCCAAACTCGAGGAAATCGATGGCGAGGCCGGCCGCAAGGTCATCGACAACCTGCAAGCCATCGCCCCGGACCTGGCGCGCTACGTCATTGAGTTTCCTTTCGGCGATATCTACCAGCGGCCCGGCCTCGACCTGCCGCAACGCGAGCTGGCCACCGTCGCCGCGCTGACTGCGCTGGGTCACTGCCAGCCGCAGCTGGCGGTGCACATCCACGGCGCCCTGAATGTCGGCTGCACGCCGGAGCAGGTGGTCGAGGTGATCATCCAGATGGCTGTCTACGCCGGCTTTCCCGCCGCGCTGAACGGCATGACGACGGCCAAGGCGGTGTTTACCGAGCGCGGTGTATTGCCCGGTTTGGCAGCGGACGGCTGAGTGATCTGGGTAGGGCCGCCTTCCGCAGGGCAAATTCATTTACCTGAGCCACCAATAGCTCAGGACCCGTGTGTTGGCTGCAATAGCCGGATAATGCTCCGCTTTAGGTCGCGAGAACACAGCTCGCCGACGCTCTTCGGAAACAGCGTGCACTCCGCACGTCCTTGGGCTGAATCGGAGCGCCGCCCGCCCCCCCTTGTCTCTCGACTACCGCTGAAGCTGCTTTCGTAGGATGGGTGCAACCCATCTTGAGTCGGCGCAAGCACCCTGGCTGAACGGGCAGAAGCGACCAAATGAACGCAGTCGTTCGCTAGGGACTTGCAGATTCCCGTCCGCTCGGGTTGATGGGTTGCACCCATCCTACAGATGGAGCGGGGCGTTGCCCGAAGCAGGGCGCCTCCAGCATCGCAGGGTGGGCCTGGTGGTGTTCCGCTTCCGCCCACACACATACACCGCAACACTCAATCTTCGCCGGGCTACTCCGCTGCCCCCTACCCAGCCTACCCGGCCCGACATTAACGGTTCGAACAGCGAACACAGCCGTCGGGCGCAACCCGGCCAGCGCCAACGCCGCATGCTAATCTGGCGGACCCTGTTGTTTTGCGCCTGCCTGATGTCCACCCACGCCAAGCTGTTGTTACGTCACCAACGTCCCTTCATCAAGTTCTGGTTTGCCCGCGTCTTTACCGCGAGCGGCTTTCAGATGCTGGCCGTGGCCATTGGCTGGCATATGTACGCACTGACCGGCAGCGTGCTGGATCTTGGCCTGGTGGGCCTGGCCGAGTTCTTTCCGCGCCTGTTGTTCGTGCTCTGGACCGGGCAGGTCGCCGACCGCTTCGACCGACGTCGGGTCGCAGCCCTCTGTCAGGGGCTGCAGGGGCTGATCGCCCTGGCGTTGGTGCTGGGGGCCGGTGGGCTCGGGGTAACGCGCGAGATGATCTTCGTGCTGGCATTTCTGCTCGGCACCGCCCGCGCCTTCGAAGGGCCGGCCACTCAGGCACTGCTGCCGAGTCTGGTGCCTACACAGCTGTTTCCCGCCGCGGTCGCCGCCTCGTCATCGGCCATGCAGACGGCGACCATCGTCGCGCCGGCACTCGGTGGCCTGCTCTTCGCCATCGGCCCGCTGTGGGTCTATGGCCCGGTGGCGCTGCTATTCGCTCTGGCCTGCAGCTTGATGCTGAGCCTGCCGAAACGCCCCGCTCCGCCGAAGCAGACCGGTCCGGCGATGGACAATCTGCTGGCCGGCATGCGCTTCATTCGCAGCCGCCCGGATATCTTCGGCGCCATCTCGCTGGACATGTTCGCCGTGCTGCTCGGCGGTGCCACGGCCTTGTTACCGGTATTCGCCAAGGACATCCTGCTCACCGGCCCCTGGGGCCTCGGGCTGCTGCGCTCGGCGCCGGCGGTGGGCGCGCTGCTGATGTCGCTTTGGCTGGCGCGCTTTCCAATCAACAAGCGCGTCGGCCGGGTCATGTTCGCCGCGGTCGGTGTGTTCGGCCTGGCGACCATCGCCTTTGGCCTGTCCACCTCGTTCTGGCTGTCGCTGGGGGTACTGGCGGTACTGGGCGCGGCAGACATGATCAGCATGGTCATCCGCGGCGCCTTCGTGCAGCTGGAAACGCCCGATGCCATGCGCGGGCGGGTCAGCGCGGTCAATGGGCTGTTCATCGGCGCCTCGAACCAGCTCGGCGAATTCGAATCCGGCCTTACCGCGCATTGGTTCGGTACCGTACCGGCCGTGGTCCTCGGCGGCGTCGGCACGCTGCTCGTCACCGGCGTCTGGATGAAACTGTTCCCGACGCTGCGGGACCGCGACCAGCTGCACCGGGATCTGGATTAGCGGTTTCGGTGGAAGACGCTTCGCGGTCGTCCACCCTACGCCCGCACACGACAGTCGCGCGCCCGTAGGGTGGAAAACGGCAACGCCTTTTCCACGCGTTGTGCCGTTACAGCACCTTGTCCATGGTGATCGGCAAATCCCTCACCCGTTTGCCCGTCGCATGGAAGATCGCATTGGCCACCGCGGCTCCGACCCCGACGATGCCGATCTCGCCAACCCCCTTGGAGCCCAGCGCGTTGACGATCTCGTCATGCTCCTCGACGAAGAACACCTCGATGTCCTGGATATCGGCATTCACCGGCACGTGGTACTCGGACAGGTTGTGGTTCATGTAACGACCCAGGTTGTGGTCGATCATGGTTTCCTCCTGCAACGCCTGGCCGATGCCCCACACCACGCCGCCAGCGATCTGGTTGCCGGCGGTCTTCGGGTTGACCACCCGCCCGGCCGCCACCGCGCTGACCACGCGGCTGACCTTGACGGTGCCCAGCGATTCGTCCACCCGCACTTCCACGAAGATGGCCGAATGCGTGGCGGTGGCGTACTGGTCGCGCTTCTCGCCGGGTTTGAGGCTTACCTCCGCCTCCAGCACACCGCTCACGGCCACGATCTGATCGAGCGCAACGGCCGTATCGGGCGACGCTTTCAGCCGCATCTGACCGTCGGCGAACTCGACATCCTCGAGCTTCGCCCCGGTAAAGGGCGAAACCGGCGATTGCTGGGCCGCGTCGAGCAGCTTCTGGCAGAGGCCTTCACAGGCGTGTTGCACGGCGCTGCCGACGGACGAGACCGTGGCCGAGCCACCTTCGAGCGGCGCCTGGGACAGGCTGGAATCGCCCAGGCGAAACTCGACGCGATCCATCGGCATACCGGTGGCGGCCGCCGCGATCTGGGTCATGACCGTGTAGGTGCCAGTACCGATGTCGGACGTGGCGCTACTGACCACCAGCCGCCCGTCCGGACCCAAGCAGGCCTTGGCGCTGGCCGGCATCTGCATGGCCTCCCAGACGCCAGTCGCCATGCCCCAGCCGATCAGCTGATTGCCCTCGCGCATGGAACGCGGCTCCGTGGAACGGCGCGACCAGCCGAAACGTTCGGCACCCTGCTCGTAGCACTGGCGCAGCTCCTTGCTCGAGTAAGGCTTGTCCTGGTTGGCATTGCGTTCGGAGTAGTTGGTCAGGCGCAGCGTCAGCGGGTCGACGCCCGCGGCGTAGGCCAGTTCGTCCATGGCGCATTCCAGCGCGAAGACGCCGATGGTTGCGCCCGGTGCGCGCATATCCAGCGGTGTGTAGACGTCCAGCGGCACCAGCTGATAGTCCAGCTTCACGTTCGGGCATTTGTAGAGCATGCCCGACCACTCCACCTCGTGCTCGGTGAAGTCCTCGAACGAGGAGGTCTGGCCGATCGCCTGATGGTTGATGGCCTGCAGCTGACCGTTCGCCGCCGCGCCCAGCGAGAGGCGCTGGACGGTACGCGGCCGGTAGCCGAAGGTGAACATCTGCTGACGCTTGAGTGCGACCCGCACCGAGCGCTTGAGTTTGAGCGCCGCCATCACCGCCAGCGGCAGCTGGTACTGCGGGCGCAGGCCGGAACCGAAGGCACCGCCGACGAACGGCGAGAGGATCCGGATCCGGTCCTTCATGCCGAATACGCCCTCCAGGTAGCGCATGCAGTTCTGCACCCCCTGGGTCTTCTCATAGATTTCCAGCGTGCCGTCGGGCAGGTAGTGCACGGTCGAGGCGTGCGGCTCCATCGGGTTGTGGTGCTCGACCGGCGTTGAGTATTCCACCTCGACCTTCACCGCAGCGTCGCGCAGCGCCTGGTCGACATCGCCACGGGGTGGCGGCAGCTCGGCGGGCGCCTGGTGCATGCTGTCCAGCTCACGGAGCAGATCGGTGCGGTGGGGCTCGGTTTCATACTCGACCTTCACCAGGCTGCCGGCGTAGCGCGCCAACTCCAGATTCTCGGCCACCACCAGGGCGATAGGCTGGCCACTGTAGAGAATCCGGTCGTTGTAGAGCGGGCGGAACGGCGAGCCGTCGGCGGCATCGGCGTCTTCGTAGGGTTTGTCGTAGCTGGCCACGGGCGGGCGGTTCTGGTGGGTCAGCACCAGCGTGACGCCGGGAACGGCCTCGGCGGCGCTGGCATCGATCGACAGGATGCGCCCACGTGCGATGCTGCTGTTGACCACGCTGCCGTAGAGCAGACCGGGCATGTCGAATTCGGCGGCGTATCGGGCCTGGCCGGTGACCTTGAGCGGACCGTCGACGCGGTCGAGGGGCTGGCCGAACGGGGAAGTGGCTGGTTTCATCGGGCGGCTCCTTTGGCAGCGTCGGTCAGGGCGCGAACAACGGCGCGCCGGCCCAGTTCGATCTTGAAGGCGTTGTGCTCGAAGCCGCTGGCGCCGTCGAGCAGGATGTCCGCGGCGGCCTCGAACGCGTCTGCGTCGGGCGCCTTGCCGACCAGCGCCGCCTCCGCTTCGGCTCTGCGCCAGGGTTTGTGCGCGACCCCGCCCATGGCGATGCGGGCGCTGCGGATACCCGCTCCGTCCACATCCAGTGCGGCGGCGACCGAAACCAGGGCAAACGCATAGGAGGCGCGGTCGCGAACCTTGAGGTAGCTGCTGTGTGCGGAGAAGTCCTGCGGCGGCAGCTCGACAGCGGTGATCAGCTCGCCGTCGACCAGGGTGTTGTCCTGCTCGGGCGTTTGGCCCGGCAAGCGGTGGAAGTCAGCCATGGGGATGCGTCGCTCACCCCGCTGCCCTTGCACATGCACCACGGCGTCCAGCGCCGCCAGTGCGACGCACATGTCGGACGGATGCACGGCGATGCAGGCCTCGCTGTGACCGAGGATCGCGTGAATGCGGTTGAGCCCGTCACGCGCCGGGCAGCCGCTGCCGGGCTCGCGCTTGTTGCACGGCGTGGTGGCGTCGTAGAAGTAATAGCAACGGGTGCGCTGCAGCAGGTTGCCACCGGTGGTGGCCATGTTGCGCAACTGCGGCGAGGCGCCCGCCAGGATCGCCTGGGCTAGCAGTGGGTAGCGCGCCTCCACCAGCGGGTGCCAGGCCAGCTCCGCATTGCTGACCAGCGCGCCGATGCGCAGACCGCCATCGGGCGTCTCCTCGATATCCGCCAGGGGTAGTTGGGTGATGTCGATCAGTTGCGACGGACGGGTAACGTTTTCCTTCATCAGGTCGAGCAGGTTGGTGCCGCCGGCGATGTAGCGGCTGTCGGGCCGGAATCGCCCGATCGCTTCCTCAACGCTACTGGGACGGGCGTAGCTGAAGGGGTTCATGGCGTCACCTCCCGCGCACCGGCGAGGCGCTCGCGGGTTTCGTCCGCGGCGTCTTCGATGGCGGCGACGATGTTCGGATAGGCGCCGCAGCGACAGACATTGCCGCTCATCTGTTCGCGCAGGTCGTCGCGGGTGTGGGCGCGACCCTCGGCGAGCATGCCCACCGCCGAACAGATCTGCCCGGGTGTGCAGTAACCACACTGGAAGGCGTCGTGTTTGACGAAGGCGGCCTGCATCGGGTGCAGCGCCTCGCCCTGCGCCAGCCCTTCGATGGTGGTCAGCGCGGCGCCGTCGTGCATCACCGCCAGGGTCAGGCAGCTGTTGATCCGCTTGCCGTTGAGCAGCACCGTGCAGGCGCCGCACTGGCCGTGGTCACAGCCCTTCTTGGTGCCGGTCAGGTGCAGCTGTTCGCGCAGCAGATCGAGCAGTGTGGTCCAGGGATAGACCTCGACTTCGCGGCGCTGGCCATTCAGTTCGAGGGTGATGGAACAGGCGGCAATCCCACCTGCGGCGGTAGACGTTTCGCTCATGGCAGCCTCACGGTTGGGGGGCTCCGGCTGCCTGTTCTGTGCAGGTTCGCCGAAAACCTCAGGCATTCGATGCGCTTTCCGTGCGCCTACGGGGTACGACTGCCCAGGCGGAAAAATCGTTCAGCGGGATGTCGGTAGCCCGCCGGCCGCCGGGAGCTCAACCCGGCCGGCGATCATCCGGGCGGTCGATGTCCTGCAGCACGGCCGGATCGTCCACCTCGATCTCGAGCACCGCCGGGCCATCGAACAGCGCCTGCGCGCCCCGTTCGCCGGTCAGCACCCGCAGTAACGCACCGAAATCGGCACCAATGCCGCGCGGATGGCCGCGCTGGCCGCGGTACACCGGCACCACCAGCCGCTGCGGCTGAATGGCGGCGGCGATGCGCTCGAGGGTGTCACGTTGCAGGTACGGCATGTCACCCAGCGCCACCAGCCAGCCACGCCGGGTCGGGCAGCGCGACACCGCCTGCGCCAGGCTGTGGCCCAAGCCGTTGCTGTGCACTACCAGCGTCTGCGCGCCGAAGGCCTGGGCCTCGCGCTCGAGCCAGGCGACCAGGCTGGCGTTGTCCTGACGCGTGACCACCAGCAGGCGATCGCCGACACCGGCCAGCGCGCGCAGCGTCTCAGCCAGGATCGGCGGCGCATCGGGCGCCGGCGTGCAGCCTGCCAGCAGTTTGTCCTCGTCGCTGTATTGGCGATAACGGCTGCCCTGTCCCGCGGCGAGGACGATGGTGCACACGTGGTCAGGCACAGCGTCGCTCCGCCGCGACCTGCGCGCCGGCTGCCCCGTTCTTGAGCGCTACCACCTGGGCCATCAGCGACAGAGCGATCTCCGCCGGCGTGCGACTGCCGATCGGCAGGCCAATCGGCCCGTGCAGCCGGCTCACGTCGCGTTCACTGAGCCCCAGCGAGAGCAACCGCGACTTGCGCTTCTCGCTGTTGACCCGCGAGCCGAGCGCGCCGACGTAGAAGGCATCGGACTGCAGCGCGGTGAGCAGCGCCATGTCGTCCAGCCGCGGGTCGTGGGTCAGCGCGACGATGGCGGTGTGCGCGTCTGGCTCGATGGCCAGCACAGCGTCGTCCGGCATGCCCGCCACGAAGCGGACGGCGGTGCCGTCCCAGTCGTGCCCGTAGCCTTCTCGCGGGTCGCAGACCAGCACCTCGAAGCCGAGGCTGCTTGCCAACTCGGCGGTGTAGCGCGACAGCTGCCCGGCCCCGATCATCAACAGGCGCCAGGTCGGACCGAAGGGCGCGCGCAGGGTCGCACCATCGAACCACAGCCCCTCGTTGCGCCCCGCCGCGGCCAGGGTTACCGCGCCGGTGGCCAGGTCCAGACAACGCAACAGACGTTCGTGCGCGGCGCAGCGCTGCAGCAAATCGTCCAGCCAGCGCGCGTCGCTCAGGGGTTCTTCGAGCAGGCGCAAGGTACCGCCACAGGGCAGACCGAATCGCGCGGACTCCTCTTTGCTCACGCCATAGGTGATCAGCTCGCACGCCGTCCCGCGGTCTTTTACAGCCTGTCGGCGCGCCAGCAGATCATCCTCGACGCAGCCTCCGGAGACCGAACCTTCGACGCGCCCGTCATCACGCAGCGCCAGTAGCGCGCCCACCGGTCGCGGTGCACTGCCCCAGGTTTCCAGCACCGTGTAGAGCACCACCGCATGCCCCTCGCGCAGCCAGTCGCGGGCACGTCGCAGCACCCCCAGATCGACACTGTCCATCGTTATCCCCGTGAATTACAGACGATGCGCCGGCCATACCGACATACCTTCAATGACTGGCCGCACGCGGGGTTAGTTCGCCCGCACGCCAGCGGTCAGGAACCACCGCCCCCTTCAGGCATGTGCGCCCCGCAGGCGAAACCGGACGGTCACCGAATGAAATTCAACCCGCTGCAGGCTCGGTGTAAGATGCGCGGCTTTTGCGAGCAACGCCCGGATGGGCTTTGCTATAGCAACCAACTGCCCTGAGAGGCAGCCACTACGCCAACTGCCCGCCCTGACCGGCACTCACGAGGATTGACCATGCTGGAGAAGCTGTTCCAACTCAAGGCGCACCACACCACGCTGCGCACCGAGATCCTCGCCGGTCTCACCACCTTCCTGACGATGGCCTACATCCTCTTCGTCAACCCGAGCATACTCGCCGAGACCGGCATGGATCACGGCGCCGTGTTCGTCGCGACCTGCCTGGCCGCGGCGATCGGCTCGGCGGTCATGGGCCTGGTCGCCAACTACCCGATCGCCCTGGCGCCGGGCATGGGCCTCAATGCCTTCTTCACCTACACCGTGGTGCTGACCATGGGCTACACCTGGCAGACGGCGCTGGGCGCGGTATTCCTCTCGGGCGCGATCTTCTTCCTGCTGTCGATCTTCAAGATCCGCGAGTGGATCATTCACAGCATTCCGCTGGCGCTGCGTTCAGGTATCGCCGCGGGCATTGGCCTGTTCCTGGCGATCATCGCGCTGAAGAACGCCGGCATCGTCGTCGATAACCCGGCCACCCTGGTCGGTCTCGGCGACCTGACCGCCGGCGGCCCGCTGCTGGCCTGCCTGGGCTTCTTCCTGATCGCCGCGCTGGCCTATCGCAAGGTCACCGGAGCGGTAATGATCGGCATCCTGGCGGTCACCGTGCTGTCGATCATCCTCGGCCTGTCCGAGCTCAACAGCGTGGTGTCGATGCCGCCGTCGCTGATGCCCACCCTGCTGCAGCTGGACATCGCCGGCGCGCTGGACATCGGCCTGCTCTCCGTTATCTTCGCCTTCCTCTTCGTCGACCTGTTCGACACCTCCGGTACCCTGATCGGCGTCGCGCAAAAAGCCGATCTGCTGGACAAGGACGGCCGCATGCCGCGCCTAGGCCGCGCATTGCTGGCCGACAGCACCGCGACCATGGCTGGCGCCGCGTTGGGCACCTCGACCACCACCAGCTACATCGAGTCGGCCGCCGGCATCAGCGCCGGCGGCCGCACCGGCCTGACCGCCTGCGTGGTCGCCCTGCTGTTCCTGCTCAGCCTGTTCTTCGCGCCGTTGGCGGGCGCCGTCCCGGCCTATGCCACGGCGCCGGCGCTGCTGTTCGTCGCGGTATTGATGATGAGCAGCCTGGCCAACATCGACTGGGACGACCTGACCGTCGCCGCGCCGGTGGCCATCGCCGCGCTGGCCATGCCGCTGACCTTCTCCATCGCCAACGGCATCGCCTTCGGTTTTATCGCCTGGACCGCCATCAAGCTGCTCGCCGGCCGCTGGCGCGACCTGAGCCCGGCGATGTGGGTCCTGTCGATCCTGTTCGTGATCAAACTGGGCTTTTTCAACGGCTGACGGACCGCGACATCGGTGGGCTGAAGCCCACCCTACGGTCGAAGTAGGGTGGGCTTCAGCCCACCAACCCCCATGCAGCCTGACCGGCCGGGCCTGACAACAATTGCTGACGACCTTACAATCCGCGCCCTCCTGTTGCGTGGGGAGGATGACGCTTTTCGTCCACCTTTCCCGGTCTCTGCAAACGGTGGAGGGATGAAGCCTCAGTTACGCATCCCGGTCCACCCTGTGATTTCACTACCATTCCAAGAGTCTTCATGAGCGCACCGCACTTCGACCCCGCCACTTACGACGCCCAGCTCGCCGAGAAAGCCGCGCGGCTGGTCGAGCTGCTGGCGCCCTTCGACGCCCCTGCGCCAGAAATCTTCGACTCGCCGCGCGAGCACTACCGCCTGCGCACCGAGTTCCGCCTGTGGCGTGAGAATGGCCAGCGCCACTACGCCATGTTCGAGCAGGGCGACAAGCACACACCGATCCTGATCGACGATTTCCCCATTGCCAGCCGGCGCATCAACGAACTGATGCCGCAATTGGAAGCCGCTTGGCAGGCCAGCGAGACCTTGAGTTTCAAGCTGTTCCAGGTGGAATTCCTGACCACGCTGTCCGGCGATGCACTGATCACCCTCGCCTATCACTGTCCGCTGAACGAGGCCTGGCAGCAGGAGGCCGAAAAACTCGCCGAGACGCTGGGCGTCAGCGTCGTTGGTCGCTCGAAGGGCAAGCGCATCGTCATTGGCCGCGACTACGTCACCGAGCAGCTGACCGTCGCGGGGCGGACCTTCAGCTACCGTCAACCCGAGGGCGCCTTCACCCAGCCCAACGGCGAGGTCTGCCAGAAGATGCTGAGCTGGGCCTACGACGTGCTGGGCGAGCGCAGTGACGATCTGCTCGAGCTCTATTGCGGCAACGGCAACTTCACCCTGCCGCTGGCAACCCGGGTGCCCAAGGTGCTGGCCACCGAGATCAGCAAGTCATCGGTCAATGCGGCCCTGGCCAACCTCGATGACAACGGCATCGACAACGTCAGCCTGGTGCGCCTGTCGGCCGAAGAGCTGACCCAGGCGCTGAACGAGGTGCGGCCGTTTCGCCGGTTGGCCGCCATCGACCTCAAGAGTTACACCTTCGGCAGCGTGTTCGTCGATCCGCCACGCGCCGGCATGGACCCGGACACCTGCGAACTGACCCGCCGCTTCGAGCGCATCCTCTACATCTCCTGCAACCCGGACACCCTCGCCGCCAACATCGCCCAGCTGCACGACACCCACCGCATCGAGCGCTGCGCGCTGTTCGACCAGTTCCCCTACACCCACCACATGGAGTCGGGCGTGCTGCTGGTGCGCCGCTGAACGAACCGATCCATGACACTGCCCAGCGCCTGAGCGCTGCCGTGCCGCTAGCCGACTGCGGAGCGCGCCGCCGGCCAGCCCGCGTCAACCGTCGCTGACGAAGCGCTGGCCTCCGTCGGCCTTTGCCAGCCGGCGCGTCGCGCCAGGCGAGCGTTAGTTGGCGGAGTCGGCAACCGGTTCGTCCTTCACTGGATCCGTCCGCTCGCGATCACCGCTGGTGTTATCCAGCAGGCTGGCGGTCGCGGTCTGCAGGAAGGCCTGCAGTTGCTCGGCCATCAGCGGGTCGATCTGGTCCAGGTTGAGGCGTTGCGCCTGCGGCTGCGCACCGAGCTGGTAACGGTACAGCCGGGCGGTCTGGTCCTTGGGCTGAACCAGAATCTGGTCGCCCCGGATCATCGCGACAGTCTGTTCACCACCCGAGGGCTTGATGATGCCGAAGCCCGTATCATTCGGATCGAGCGCCAGCAGGTCTCGGCCCCAGCACTGGTGCCGGACCTCGCCACCCAGGCGACCCATGATGGTCGGCACCATGTCCACCTGCGTGCCGACCACGTCGCGCCGGCTGCCGAAGCGCTCGGTCACGCCCGGTCCGATCAGTAGCAACGGCACGTTGAAGCGATACAGGTCCATCTCGGTCAGCTGTTCGGTGGCGCCGAAACCGTGGTCGCCGACGATCACGAACAGGGTCTGGTCGAACCAGGGGGCCTGGCGCGCCTTGTCGAAGAATTGCCCGAGCGCCCAATCCGAATAGCGCATCGCCGTCAGGTGCTGATCCAGCGAGCCGTGACCGGTTACCGGCTCGACCGGCAGCGGGTCCGGAAGCGCGTAGGGCGTGTGGTTGGAGAGCGTCTGCAGCAGCGCATAGAAGGGTTCGCCGGTGTCCAGCTTGTCCAGCTCCTCGATGGCGCGGCCGAACATGTCCTGGTCGGACACGCCCCAGGTCGGGTCTTGCACCACCGGGTCGACGAATTCGTTGCGGCCGACGAAGCGGGTCATACCCTGGTTGCCGAAGAAGCCGGACTGGTTGTCCCAGGCAAAATCGCCGTTGTAGACATAAACGTCACTGAAGCCACGGCCGCCGAGCAGCTGCGGCAGCCCGGAGAAGCGGTGCCCACCCTCAGGCGTCTGCATCAGGTATTCGAAGCCCGGCAGGTTGGGGAAACAGGCCATGCTGGCGAACATGCCCTGGTGGGTATGGGTGCCGTTGGAGAAGAAACGGTCGAACAACAACCCAGCCTTGGCAAGCCGGTCGAAGTACGGCGTGATGCCGTCCTGGCTGCCCAGCGCGCCGACGAAATGACCGGCAAAGCTCTCCATCAGGATCACCACCACGTTCTTGATCGGCAGCTTGCCGTCCGCCGGTGGCAGGTAGTCACGGCGCACCGGGGCCAGGTCGGCGTCGACCAGCTGGTCGTGGTCGGTCAACAGCAGGTCACGGGTGACCGCCTCGGCCTGCTCGACCGGCAGGGTGGCCTTCCAGGCGTTGTCGCGGTGGCCCGAATAGCGGTTCTTCGCTGCATCGTAGAGCGACAGCGTCGCATTGAGGCCCAGATGGTTGGCGAACATCGAGTCGGTGGTATAGGCATCGCCCCAGCGCAGCGGCGACCCCTGGCGCAAGGTGCCCCGCGCGGCGACCACGCAGACCAGTACCACCAGGGTGAACACCGCGGTGCGGGTGTACCACGCCGAAGCATGGCGGCGCGGACCCGCCGAGCGCAGCGCCGGTGTACCGCGGGTGCGGCGCTCCAGCCAGCCGAACAGGGCGAACATGGCAAGGCTCGCCAGGCCCCACACCGCGAGCAGCTGCAGGACCGGGAAGCCGTTCCAGAGCATGCTCAGCACGGTGGCCGGGTCTTCCTGCAAGTACTGGAAGACCAGCCCGTTCAGCCGCTGGTGAAACTCCTGATAGAAGTTCAGCTCGATCAGCCCGAGCAGAATCGCCAAGCTGGCACAGAGGGTCAACCACACCCGGAACAGGCGCCGTGCGGCCATGGCGCGCAGGCTCAGGGTGCTCAGCAGCAGCGGCAGCAGCACGTAGACCACCACCCGCAGGTCGAAACGCAGGCCATTGCCGAAGGCCTCGACGAAGGTGGACGCCGGCGTGCTGCCGATCAGCTCGCGGTTGAACAGCAGCAGGCCCAGGCGCAACAGGGCGAACATGAGCAACAGCGCCAGCGTGCTGGCGAGGATGAAGCGCAGGTGCGCCGCCAGGCCGATGCTGCCGGGCACAAGGTGGTCTCGGCTGGACCGCCGCGGGGTGGAACGCATGAGAGGTTTCCTTTGTTCAGAAGGCAGGCGTTGAAAAGCAGGCTCAGGGGTCGGTCAGAGCAGGATCACCGCCCAGACCAGGCCAACCAGACACAGCGCCAGCAGTTGCGCGGCACTGCCCATGTCCTTGGCCTGTTTGGACAGCGGATGGATGTCGAAGGATATCCGGTCGACCGTCGCCTCGATCGCAGAGTTCAGCAACTCGATGATCAGTCCGAGAAAGACCACGCCGATCAGGATCGCGCGCTCTGCACGGCTGACGTCGAGCATCAGCGCGACCGGAATCAGCACCAGGTTGAGCAGCACCAGCTGGCGAAACGCCGCTTCGCCTCGATAGGCGGCCTTCAGGCCGGCAAACGAATAACCGGAGGCGTGCCAGATGCGGGCCAGGCCGCGACGTCCCTTCATGGCGGCACCATCGCTGATCAAAGGTGTGGATTCGGGTGCCGTCACCGCGCGTCTCCGTGCTGAGCAAAAGACGCTGCATGCGCGCCTTGTAACAATGTCCAATCCTGATCGGGCATCGCATCGCGATGACGCGCAAGCTGGCGCAAGTCATGTTTAGCGGCCGCACCGGGGTGCAGACGCCGGCGGCTCTTTTCCAGATCCAGCAGAGCGATCTCGATCAGGGTGCTATCCGCCTTGCCAGTGACCTTGACGAAAATGTGCTTGGGATAACAGCAGCCATGTTGCCAGCGAGCACGATGGTAGCGGCTCAGCGTAAGGCCGATGGTCTCAAGCATTCGCACGTGCACGCTGGACCCGTAGCGCTGGTCCAGCCTGTCCGCGTACCACTGTTCGAGACTCACGAAATCCTCCAGCTCTTCAGTGATCAGCAACGCCTGCCACTGGCCCGCTTGCCGTTGAGTACCGCAGTAAGCGATGGTCGGCACCCGCACGCCGAGCCGCGAGAACGCCTGCAGCGCATCGCGCTCACGCAACACCGTAGGGCGCCCGAATGGATGCCACACGGAGCGATACAGATGTCCGATCTGCCGCTTGCAGTAGAGCAAGCCGCCTTGGCGGTTCGGTAAGCGCTGCACTCCGCTCTCCCCATCGCGGCGACGGTTAGGGGGTTCGACCCACTCGCCCTGCCTGCTCCACCATTGTTCGAAATCATCGGCGGCCTCAACCGCACGCGGGAAAACAACAGCAGCAGCCATGCTCAGCTCCTTTTGCGCAACACGTAGACACGCCACATCGCGTATCCGGGGAGAAAATCCCGGTGGCCGACGATATCGAATCCGGCCTCGCCGAACTCCGCTTCGATCTTCGAGCGCGAAACCACAAACCTGTTTTTATTTTCTGGGTCCGAACGCCGACGCTCCAGGCGCTTGCGCTTCCAGGCCTTGTAATTGCCATCGACCCACAGCGAGAGGATAACCGTATCGCGGGTGACTCGGTGAAACTCGCGCAGCATCGCCAGCCGATGTGCCGGGTCGGCGATATGGTGCAGCAAGCGCATGCTGAAGATGCAGTCGACTGCGTTGGCGCCCATGTCGATGGCGAACGCCGAAGTTTGAAAGGTTTCGACCCGCTTGACCACCTCCGGCGGCTGAGCGGCCTCGGCGGTCGCCAGCATGTCCGGCGAATTGTCTGCTGCGAGGATCATCCGGCTGGGGTGCTCGGCCAGCATCGGCCAGAAACGCCCGGCGCCGCACGGCAGGTCGAGAACCAGATCCGGGTCGCCGGCCTGCTTCAGCGCATGGCGAGCCAGCTGCACGTCCCGCCAGTGCGACAGGCGTCTAGCCAGGCCGTCTTGGTGCTTGTGCAAATACTCGCGGGCGTGGTCGCGGTCGTACTTGCGCGAGAACTCGAGCTCGATCGGGCTGGATTTGGTCATGGCGGGCATCCGGTGATGTGTCAGACCCGCACGCTAACGAGACGGGTATCAAGTCACCGTCAACAGAATGTGAAAAAAACGTCAACCGACCGCCGGTTTGAAGCGCACCTGGAAGCAGCTGCCGGACGGTTGGTGCGGGTGCAGGCTGATCGACCAGCCCTGATGGGTGCAGATCCGCCGCACCAGCGACAGCCCCAGGCCAAGCCCTTCGCCGCGGCTCCCCTCACCGCGCACGAACGGCTGGAACATGCGCTCCTGCTGGTCCACCGGGATGCCGACTCCGGTATCTTCTACGCGAAAGCCCCCCGCCTCGAGCACCAGCCGCACCGACCCGGCGTCGGTGTAGTGCAGGGCGTTGCGCAGCAGGTTCGACATGACCGAGCCCAGCAACGTGGGGTTGTATTCGCCGCTGTCCTCGTCCTCCCGCTGGATGCTGAAGGCCAGGCCTTTTTCTTCGAACAACGGCTGCCAGCGCTCGGCCTGGTCACGGGCGATGCTCGCCAGGCTGGCCGTACCGAGGAAGGCGCTCTGCTCGGGGCGCGCCCGGGCCAGCATCAGGAAGGTCTCCACCAGTTCGTGCATCTCCTGCGCGGCGCGCTCGATGCGCTGGGCCTGGGTATGCGACTTGGCCGGCAGGTCGGCCTGGGTGAGCAGCTCGCAGGCGCCGAGGATGACCATCAGCGGCGTCCGCAACTCGTGGCTGACGTCGCTGGTGAACAGCCGCTCACGCTCCAGACTCTGGCGCAGCTGGCCGAGGGTACTGTCGAAGGCGGCGGCCAGATGGCCCACCTCGTCGTCCGGATACTGCAACGCCAGCGGCGGCGCCAGCGCATGCAGCTGATCGCGATGGCGCACCTGCTGGGCCAGCCGCGAGACCGGCGCCATCACCTTGTCGGCCATCAGCCGGCCCAGCACCCAGGCCCCCAAGATGCTCAGCAGGAAACCGGCCAGCACCACGCCGAACAGCGCCGTTTCGCGCGCCTCGAATTCTTGCTGCTCCTCGACCAGCATGTACTGCTCGCCGTCGATTTCACGCAGGTAGACGTAGTAGGCGTCGTCATGGCTGACCACCTCGGTGAACCCCGGCTCCACCCCGCGAAACGCCTCGGGGATCTCGTAGCCGGGCAGGTCCGAGGCGAACAGTCGGGTGGTGGCGTCCAGCCGCGGCCTGGCATTGAGCACCAGCACGTCGTTGAGCACGGTGTCGAGCTCGCCACTGAGTTCCTGGCTGACCAGTTGCTCCTCGATGAAGTGCACCACCGCAACGATGCCCAGGGAGAACACGCCACTGACGACCAGCGTCATCAGCGTGAAGGCAATGGCGATGCGGCGCGCGAACGGCTGCTTAGCCAGCATGATCGAGCTCCGCCAGGCGGAAGCCGACGCCATGCACCGTGTGCAGCAGCGGTTTATCGAAGGGCTTGTCCAGCACCTGGCGCAGCTGATGGATATGGCTGCGCAGGCTGTCGCTGTCGGGGATATCGTCGCCCCAGAGGGCTTCTTCCAGCTGCTCGCGGCGCACCACCGCCGGACTCTTCTGCATGAGGATGGCCAGCAGCTTGTGACCAATCGGGTTCAGCCGCAGCGGCTGCCCGGCCCGGATCGCCTGCAGGGTATCGAGGTCGTACTGCAGATCGCCGACCTGCAGCTTCTGCTTGCGCGTGCCCTGGCTGCGCCGCAGGACCGCCTCGATGCGCGCCACCAGCTCGGACAGCGCGAACGGCTTGACCAGATAATCGTCCGCGCCTGCGCCCAGCCCCTCGATACGGTCATTCAGCGCATCGCGCGCGGTGAGCATGATGATGGGCGTGTCGCGCCCCGCGTCGTCGCGCAAACGCTTGCACACCTGATACCCGTCGATTCCGGGCAGCATGATGTCCAGCACGATCAGATCGTAGTGTCCGGTCGCGGCCAGGTGCAGACCAGTGAGGCCGTCCTGGGCGCAATCGACCACGAAGCCCTTGAGCTCGAGGTAGTCCAGAACGTTGGCCAGGATGTCGCGATTGTCTTCGATCACCAGAATGCGCATATCGGCTCGCTAGCAATAACGGAATTTTCACGCCCCCTTTACGGGCAACTCACAGGCGGGTGCGCAGACTGCTGCACGTTCGGCCCTGCCCGTGGATCATACGATGTCCCTCCTGCGCCATGCTCAACTTCGTTACCTGTCGCTGCTGCTCGGGCTGTGGCTGGCGGTCTTCGTGTTGACCCGCAGCGCGTTGCTCGTCGGGCACTGGCAGGAAGCAGGCATCGGTTTCGGCGCATTGCCCAGGGTGTTCGGCCTGGGTCTGATCTACGACCTGGCCTACCTGGCTTTGGCCGGCGTGCCGCTGGCGACCTACCTGCTACTGTGCCCGCAACGCCTCTGGGCCAGCCGCTGGCACCGGCGCTGGCTGACACCGCTGCTTGGCCTGAGCCTCTACGCCATGCTGCTCACCGCCGTCGCCGAGTGGCTGTTCTGGGACGAATTCGCGGTGCGCTTCAACTTTATCGCGGTCGATAATCTGGTGTACTCGGACGAGGTGCTGAACAACGTCCTCGAGTCCTACCCGGTCTGCCGCCTGCTGGCGTTGCTGGCCGTGCTGGCGCTGGGCATCACCGCTGCGCTGCGGGCGCCGCTACGCCGCGCACTGGCGGCGCCGAGCCTGTCCTGGCGCGGCCGGGCGACCAGCCTGGCCGGCATGACGGTGGCGGCGTTGGCCATCGGGCTGATCGTCGACCAGGACTTCCCCCGCGGCACCGGTGGCAACCCCTACCCACGCGAACTGGCCAGCAACGGGCCGTTCCAGTTCTTCGCCGCGTTTCGCAACAACGAGCTGGACTACCCACAGTTCTACGCGACCCTGCCCGAGCGCGAGGTCGGTACTCGGCTGCGCACCGAAGTCAGCGAACCCAACGCGCGCTTTCTCGGCGACGACCCACAGGACATCCGCCGGCTGGTCGACAACCCGGGCACGCTGCGCAAGCTCAACATCGTGTTGATCACCGTGGAAAGCCTCAGCGCCAACTACCTCGGCAGCTTTGGCGACGCCCGTGGCCTGACCCCGAACCTCGACCGGCTGCGCCAGCAGAGCCTGGCGTTCAGCCGGTTCTACGCCACCGGCACCCGCACCGACCGCGGGCTGGAAGCGATCACCCTGTCGGTACCCCCGACGCCCGGCCGCTCGATCGTCAAGCGCATCGGCCGCGAAAGCGGCTTCGCCAGCCTCGGCCAGCAGCTGCGCGGGCACGGCTACGACAGCGTCTTCCTGTATGGCGGCCGCGGTTATTTCGACAACCTGAGCGCCTTCTTCAGCGGCAACGGCTACCGGGTAGTCGACCAGAGCAGCACGGACGAGGCGGACATCCATTTCAAGAACGCCTGGGGCATGGCCGACGAAGACCTCTATCGGTTGGCGCTTCGCGAAGCCGACGCCGACCACGCCTTAGGCAAGCCTTTCCTGCTGCAGCTGATGACCACTTCCAACCACCGGCCCTACACCTACCCCGCCGGGCACATCGACATCCCCTCCGGCGAGAGCCGCGACGGCGCGGTGAAGTACACCGACCTGGCCATCGGCCAGTTTCTCGAGCAGGCCCGCACCCGGCCCTGGTTCGCCCAGACGCTGTTCGTCATCGTTGCCGACCACGCCGCCGGCAGTGCCGGGGCCCAGGACCTGCCGGTGGCCAACTACCACATTCCGCTGCTCATCTACGGGCCGGGGCTGGTCGAGCCGCGCGAAATGAACACCGTTGCCAGTCAGATCGACATCGCGCCGACCCTGCTCGGCCTGCTGAACCTGGACTACGTGTCGACGTTCTTCGGCCGCAACCTGCTGCGCGACGATGCCCATCCGGGCCGGGCGTTGATCGGCAACTACCAGCATCTGGGCCTGTTCGACGGCAACGATCTGGCGATCCTCAGCCCGCGGCGTGAAGTGCGTCGGCACGACAACGCCTTGCGAACCAGCCAGGAGACCCCGGCTCGCCTGGACGACGCGCTGATCGACCGTGCCATCGCCTACTCCCAGGGCGCGAGCTACGACTACCGCCACGGGCTCTTGCGCTGGAACCGCCCGACTCCGAACGCCACCCAACTCGGCCACCGCTGAGCCCGACCACCCGGCGCCGCTGCGCCTCTGGAGCCTTCATGCCTGCAACCACCCACCCGGCCAACCATGAGAGCCGTCCCTTCAACTTCACCCTGGCCTTCGGCCTGCCGCTGTTGGTGATGCTGGTGTTGCTGATCGGTGACCCGAGCCAGCTCGACTTCGCCCTATCGCGGCTGTTCTACGAGCCGGGCGTGGGCTTTATCGGTCGCCACAGCTGGTTGCTCGAAGATGTCCTGCACGACCGCGTCAAGCAACTGGTCATTGTCCTCGCGGTGCTGGCCCTGGTCGGCTTCGTGCTCAGCCTGCTGCCGACCCGGCTGGCGTCCTGGCGACGCCCGCTGGGCTGCCTGGTGTTGTCGCTGGCGCTGTCGACCAGCATCGTCACGCCGCTCAAGGCGCTGACCGGCGTGCACTGCCCCTGGAGTCTCAGCGACTTCGGCGGCGGCGAGACCTACACGCCGCTGCTCAGCGAACGCGCACCGACGCTCAAGCCAGGGCGCTGCTGGCCGGGTGGCCATGCCTCGGCGGGCTTTTCCCTGCTGGCGCTGTTCTTCGTCCTGCGTGACCGGCGCCCGCGCGCGGCGCGCTACGCATTGGCCTTCGCCTTGGCGCTGGGCACCGTGCTGTCGGTCGGACGGGTGATGCAAGGTGCGCACTTCATGTCGCACAACCTCTGGACGCTGCTGTTCGACTGGCTGATCGGCGTGGCCTGCTACCGGCTGGTGCTGTACCGACGCACCCCAGCGCCGGCCCTGGCACCGGTCGCTGAAGTGGCTCGCTGAGGCGCGAAGCCACGCGCGCCGATCCACATTCTTCAGCAGTCGAACCGAACGCCGGGCCTCACCCGGCGTTGTGCTTTGCAGGTCAAGCCAGGCAACCGAACAGCGGCTACGGGGCGCCAACTGCAGCGCCCCGGCCATTCGCGTCAGAGGGGAGACATGGACTCAGGGGCGGTGGTACGCCTGTGCCTTGGCCTGATCGACGTGGTGGCGCCATTCGCGATCGCGCTCACGCTGCAGCGAGTCGTCGCGCCAGGCCGAGCCGCCGGCAGGCGCGGTCAGCATGGCCTGGCATTGGGCGTAGCCGTCCTCCCAACCATCGGCATACAGCGGCTGCGCACGAAAACGCGTCGGGTCCTTGCGATAGGACGCCAACATGCCCGCGGCCTGGCGACCGCTGCTGCACCCCGCATCGAAGCCCGCGGCGTAATCGGGTGGCGAACCGGCAGCGAGCAGGCCCTGGGCCGTGCTCTGGCAGCCAGCCAGTGTGGCCCCGACCAGCAGCCAGGCGAGTAACGCAGAAGGTGCGCGCGGACGCTGAAGAGGCCGGGCGGCGAAAGGGGCGAAACGCGGGAACTGCATGGCCATCGGGGAACCTCACCTGGGTGCTGGAGCATCAGCATCGCGGGCCAACAGGGTTGCCGCGATCATGACCGAAGTCTGCGCGGCAGCCCGTCAGTGTTCCGTCAAACCCGCGTGAAGGTCCCGTGAAAACCGCCCTCCGCCTACGGACGGCGGAAGCGGTAGAACAGGTTCGGCTCGCTGACCACGTAGAGGGCGCCGTCATTGTCCAGGGTCACGCCTTCGGGGTGCGGGGCGGTGTGCTGGAGATCGCTGGTGAACCGGTTGAAGCTGCGGTAGCTGAGCATCTCACCGCGGTCGCTGAGCTCCATGAGCAGGTGCGATTCATCGCTGAGCAGCAGCAGGTGGCCCGTGTCGGCATCGAAATGGATGTCCGACAGGTCGGTGGCGAAGACCTGATCGTCGATCCAGTCGGTGTGATCGATGATCTTCAGCTGCAGCGGGCCATCGAGGCTAGCCGCCACGCCCCGCACCTCGTAGAGCTGGCGCGGGTCGCGTTCCTTGACGATGAACAGGCGATCCCCGGCGGCATCGTAGCTCAGGCCCTCGAAGCCCTTGTTGCCGTTCAGGTGGATGCCCAGGGACAAGAACTGCGCCTCGGACACATCGATGCTGCGCGGCGCCGCCGGCAGGCTGAAGATGCTCACCTGCTGTGCACGTTCATCGGACACCGCCACGCGTCCGTTGCCCATGTAGGTCACCCCTTCGATATCGCCGAAGCCGGTCAACGGATAGTGCTCGAGCAGCTCGCCGGTCTTGCTCAGCACCAGCAATTCGGTAGGGCCGCCGTTGACCACTGCCAACAGCCGGTCGAGGTCGCGGTCATAGGTAATGGCCGACAGGTTGCGCTCGATGCCGGCGATGGGCTTGCCGTCGATATCGACCTGGTAGCCGGGCAGCCAACGGTCGGCCGAGACGTCGCGGGTAACGTCCATCTGCCGGGTCAGGTAGAAGTACAGCCGCTCGTTCCAGTGCAGCGCCAGCTCCGTCGCGAGAAAGACCGCCAGCGCGACGAGCAGTCCGACCGCCCGATACCGGCGCTTGAACAGCGCGCCCAGGCGTTGCGACGGGTGAGAGGCTGTGTGCAGCATCGTGGTTTCTTCCTTCTTATCGCCGGCACGCCGGCCTGGTCTGCTCGAGGAGCACTGGATGTTCGGCCTGTCTCGCTTCATCACACGCCTGCAAGGCTGGGCTCGCCAGCTCAAACGTGACGTCATGACCCTCTGGCTCTGTGCCCGCCACCCGGATACGCCCTGGTGGCTGCGTGCCCTGCTGGTCTGCGTCGTCGCCTATGCGCTCAGTCCGATCGACCTGATCCCGGATTTCATCCCGGTGCTCGGCTATCTCGACGATCTGCTGCTGTTGCCCCTGGGCATCTGGCTGGCGATACGTCTGATGCCGCCGGCCATCCTCAACGAGTGCCGCGCCCAGGCCCTCGCCTGGGAGCACACGCCGCGCCCGGTCAGCCGCGCCGGTGCGGTAGCGGTGGTGCTGATCTGGACGCTGGGCGTCGCTGCCCTGGCCTACTGGCTGATGCGGCGGTGAGCGACAGGGCCGACCATAAACAAGCGCATGTGAAAAAAATGTCGCGAGCGCAGCGGCCATGCAGCCCCCAGCTGGCCGTTGCGTGAGGCTTAAGACTGACTTAAGGCTGGCCCCCAACAATCGCCCCAGGCATCTAACCGAGGTTCCCCGATGGAACTGCCCTGGGTTGAAAACACTGACGTACTGGCACGCATTGGCCGCGAGTCGCCGCTGACCCTGCAACTGGCGCAACCGGGCCAAGGCACGCGCCGCGAGGCGCTGGAAGCATTCATCAGCCAGCGCTTTGCCGAGCACTACCAGGCGCGGGTGCGCCACTTCATGCCCTGCCTGCTGGGCCTGCATAGTGAGGACGGCCAGGTGCAGGGCGCGGTCGGCTTGCGCAGCGCGCAACGCCGGCCCCTGTTTCTCGAACGCTACCTGGACGATCCCATCGAAGCGGCCGTGAGCCGCTGCAGCGGTGCGCCGGTCCCGCGCGCCGAGATCGTCGAGGTCGGCAACCTGGCCGCCTTCGGCAACGCTTCGGCGCGGCTGCTGATCGTCGCACTGACCGATCTGCTGGTCGCCCAGGGCTTTCGCTGGGTGGTCTTCACCGGCACGCCCGGCTGCTCAACAGCTTCCAGCGCCTGGCGCTCGACCCGCTGCCGCTGGGCCTGGCCGATCCGGCACGAATGGGCGAGGAACTGGCCGACTGGGGCAGCTACTACGCCAGCCGGCCGCAGGTCATGGCCGGCGAGATCCTGCCCGGCCACCAGCGCCTGCAGCAGCTGGGCGTCTATCCGCGGCTGGGCTACGAGCCACTGTTCAATGCCGGAGAGGTGCCTTATGCAGCCTGCAGCTGAACGCTTCTGGACGATACTTGAGCGCCACGAGGGCGTCGCCCTGCGCGAAAGTGCGACTCAACTGAGCTACGCGCAACTGCGCGAGGAAGTGGCAAGGCGCGCCGAGCAGCTGGTTCGGCTGGACGTGCAGCGGGTCGCCCTAGCCCTGGACAACGGCCTGGAATGGGCGCTGTGGGATCTTGCGCTGCTGTGCGCCGAGCGCGTCTGCGTGCCGCTGCCGGGCTTCTTCTCGCCGGCGCAGCATGCCCATGTGCTGCAGCATGCCGGCATCGATTGCCTGATCGGACCGGCGAACGCGCTGACCGATGCAGCCGGCTTCACGGCGACCGCGCCCGGCCTTCTGCAGCGTTCCCTGCATGCGGTGACCGCCGTGCCTGCCGGCACGCTGAAAATCACCTACACCTCCGGCACCACCGGTCAGCCCAAGGGCGTCTGCCTGGATGCGGGCGCCCAGCTCGCCGTGGCCGAGAGCCTGTGGCAGGCCAGCCTGCCCTGCGCCGTGCAGCAGCACCTGTGCGTGTTGCCGCTGGCCACCCTGCTGGAAAACATCGCCGGGCTCTACGCACCGCTGCTGGCCGGTGCCTGCATCGAACTGCGGCCCTTGGCCGAGATCGGCTTCAGCGGCAGCACCGGCTTCGACCTGCCGCGCTTTCTCACCACCCTCAACGAGAGCCGCCCGCATAGCCTGATCTTGCTGCCGCAACTCCTGCTGGCGATGGTCAGCGCCGCGGAACAGGGTGTGCCGCTGCCCGATTCGCTGCGTTTCGTCGCCGTTGGCGGCGGCCGGGTCGCTCCGCAGCTGCTCGAGCGCGCCGACCGCCTCGGGCTGCCGGTATTCGAGGGCTACGGGCTGTCCGAGTGCGCCTCGGTGGTCTGCCTCAACACGCCCGCGGCGCGGCGCATCGGCACGGTCGGCCGGCCATTGCCACACGTCGAGGTGCGCCTGGCCGACGATGGCGAGGTGCAGGTCAAGGGCCCGCATATGCTCGGTTACCTTGGTGAGCCGGTGCAGCCGACTGACTGGCTGGCCACCGGCGACCTCGGCCACTTCGACGACGGTTTCCTGGTCCTGCATGGGCGCAAGAAGCACCAGTTCGTCACCGCCTACGGGCGCAACGTGAATCCCGAATGGGTGGAAGCCGAACTGGTCCAGCAGGCGCCCATCGCCCAGGCCTGGCTGCATGGCGAGGCGCTGCCGCAAAACGTCGCCGTGCTGGTACCGCGTCGCGGCGATTGCAGCGACGCCGAGCTGCAGGCCGCGGTGGACCGGGTCAACGCCGGCCTGCCTGACTACGCCCGCGCGCACCACTGGTTGCGCGCCACGGCGCCCTTCAACGCCGCTAACGACCTGGCGACGAGCAACGGCCGCCTGCGCCGCGCCGCCCTGCTGGACGCCTATGGCGCCCGCATCGACTCCCTTTTGCCCTCTGCCTGATGAGGTTTTCCATGGCGTTCTACGACGAACTGCAACAACAGACCAGCGAAGCCCGCGAGTCCCTGCTGGCCGCACCAATCATTCATGCCGCGCTGACTGGCGCCGCCACCCGCGAGCAATACATCGCCTTCCTGACCCAGGCCTACCATCACGTCAAGCACACCGTGCCGCTGCTGATGGCCTGCGGTGCACGGCTGCCGGAACGGCTGGAATGGCTGCGCGAGGCGATCGCCGAATACATCGAGGAAGAGACCGGCCATCAGGAATGGATCCTCAACGACATCCGCGCCTGCGGCGGCGATGCCGAAGCGGTGCGCCACGGCCAGCCGGCCTTGGCCACCGAACTGATGGTCGCCTATGTCTACGACCGCATCGCGCGGCATAACCCGGTGAGTTTCTTCGGCATGGTCAACGTGCTTGAAGGTACCAGCATCGCCCTGGCGACCCAGGCCGCCGGCGTGCTGCAAGACAGCCTGCAGCTGCCGGCCAAGGCCTTCAGCTACCTGACGTCCCACGGCAGCCTGGACATGGAGCACATCGAGTTCTTCAAGCGACTGATGAATCGCCTCGACGACGAGGACGACAAGGCAGCCGTGGTCCACACCGCTCGCGTGGTGTTCCGCCTCTACGGCGACATCTTCCGTGGCCTGAGCGCCTGAGGGATCCGCCATGCGACTGGAACAATGCCGTGCCCTGCTGACCGGGGCCAGTGGCGGAATCGGCCAGGCCCTGGTCGAACGACTCTGCGCCGGTGGCGCCCACCTGCTGCTGGTCGGCCGTGACGGCCTGGCGCTCGACAGCCTGGCGCGTCGCTACCCCGGCCAGGTCAACGTGATCTGTGCCGACCTGGCGCTACGCACCGGGCGGCAGACCGTGCTCGAAGCCGCCCGCCGTTTCGGCGGTCTCAATTGCGTGATCAACGCCGCCGGTGTCAACCAGTTCAGCCTACTCGAACACCAGGACGAGGACGCCATCGCGCGGCTGATCGGCGTCAACGTCACGGCCACGCTGCAGCTGACCCACCTGCTGCTGCCCTTGCTGCACACCCAGCCGCAGGCACTGCTGGTCAACCTCGGCTCGACCTTCGGTTCCATCGGCTACCCCGGCTTCGCCGCCTACTGCGCCAGCAAATTCGCCGTACGCGGGTTCTCCGAAGCACTGCGCCGCGAGCTCGCCGACAGCCACATCAAGGTGCTCTACATCGCGCCGCGTGCCACCCGCACGGCAATGAACAGCGCCGACGTGGTGGCGATGAACGACGCGCTCAAGGTCGGCCTGGACGATCCCCAGGCCGTGGCCCGACAGATCGTCCAGGCGATCAGCGTCGAACGCGAAGAGCTCTACCTCGGCTGGCCGGAAAAACTCTTCGTGCGCCTCAACGGCCTGCTGCCGCGCCTGGTCGACCAGTCCCTGCGCAAGCAGCTGCCGGTGATCAAGCGCTTCGCCCGGGCCGAACCGCCCGCACCGGCCACCCAACCCTCGACATCTTCCGGAGAACAGCATCCATGAAAAGCCTGATCGGCCTCTGCCTCGCCCTGCTGGCAATAGTCAGCACACCCTCCTTCGCCCTGACGCCAGCCGGCGATGCGGCCCTGCACCAATTGCAGACGCGCTGGGCCGAGATCAACTACCAGCTGCCCAAGGCGCAGCGCGAAACCGCCTTCGAACGACTCGCCGGCCGCGCCGAGCAAGCCGTGGCAAGCGAGCCCGACGCCGCCGAACTGCGTATCTGGCACGGCATCGTGCTCAGCACCTGGGCCGGCGCCAAAGGCGGGCTCGGCGCGCTCGGGCTGGTCAAGCAGGCCAAGGCCGAGCTGGAAAAAGCCATCGAAATCGACCCCAAGGCACTGGACGGCTCGGCCTACACCAGCCTCGCGACGCTCTATTACCAGGTGCCCGGCTGGCCGATCGGCTTCGGTGACGACGACAAGGCCCAGGCGCTGTTCCAGCAGGCCTTGAGCCTGAACCCGAACGGCATCGATCCCAACTATTTCCATGGTGATTTCCTGCAGCGCCAGAAGCGTTATGCCGAGGCCCGGACCGCCCTGCAGAAAGCCCTAGCCGCGCCTGCCCGCCCCGGTCGCGAGGTCGCCGACGCCGGCCGCCGAGAGGAAGCCCGGGCCCTGCTTACCCAGGTCGAGGAAAAGCTGGAATAAGCGCCCGCGACGGAGTTGAATGAACCGCACCGCCGCCCTGAGGAACCACATGCGCATTCTGCTGGTAGAAGACGATCACGCGCTGGGCGAAGGCATTCGCACGGCGCTCAAGCCGGAGCGCTACACCGTCGATTGGTTGCTCGACGGCGCCAGCGCGCTGCATGCACTGACCCACGAAAGCTTCGACCTGGCGATACTCGACCTCGGCCTGCCGCGCCTGGACGGCCTGGAGCTGCTCAAGCGCCTGCGCGCGGCGGGCAACCCGGTCCCGGTGCTGGTACTGACCGCGCGCGATGCCACCAGCGACCGGATCGCCGGGCTCGATGCCGGCGCCGACGATTACCTGGTCAAGCCCTTCGATGTCGCCGAGCTCAAGGCCCGCCTGCGCGCCTTGCTGCGCCGCAGCTTCAACCGCCCGGAGCCCACCCTGGAGTACCGCGGCATCCTCCTCGATCCGGTCAATCAACAGGTCAGCTACCAGGGCGCGCCGGTCAGCCTGCCGCGCAAGGAGTTCGTCCTGCTCCATGAACTGCTCTCCCAGCCCGGCCGCGTGCTGACGCGCGATCGCCTGCAGCAGGTGCTCTACGGCTGGGACGAGGACGTCGAAAGCAACGCGCTGGAGGTGCACATCCACCACCTGCGCAAGAAATTCTTCCCCGAGCTGATCCGCACCGTGCGCGGGGTCGGCTACCTGGTGGACAAATGCTGAAGCGCTCGATCCGCAACCGTACCCTGGCGCTGGTTCTGGGCACGCTGCTGCTATCGCTGAGCCTGATCTCCTGGCGCAGCTACCGCGATGCCCACCACGAAATCGAAGAACTGTTCGACGCGCAGCTGGCGCAAAGCGCGCGACTGGTTCAAGGCCTGGTGATGCGCGAGATGGATGCGCCAGCTCGCCAGGCGTTGCAGCAGGCGCTGGATGCCGCGGTGAACGCACAGCGCGGCGGGGGCGCACCGGGGCATGCCTATGAGACCAAGCTGGGCTTCCAGGTGTATGCGGCCGATGGCAGCATCGTGCTGCAATCGGCCGGCGCACCGAAAGGCGCCTTGCAGCAACTGACCAAGACCGGCGAGCCGTCGGCGGCAGCCTTCAGCCAGTTGCCGGTGGGCTTTCATGATGTGGCCCTCGACGGCCGCGACTGGCGGCTGTTTCTGTTGCGCGATCGCGAGGACGACTTGTGGGTGCTGGTCAGCGAACGCGGCGATGTACGCGGCGAGCTGGTCGGCAAGATCGCCCGCCGCAGCCTGATGCCCGACCTGATCGGCTTGCCGCTGCTGGCGCTGCTGATCTGGCTGGCGGTGGGCTGGGGCTTGCGGCCATTGGCAGACATGGCGCAATTGCTCAAGCGTCGCGATCCGGACAACCTCGCGCCGCTGTTGCTGGCACCACTGCCGCACGAGCTGGAACCGGTTGCGGCGTCACTGAACCGCCTGCTGCAACAGCTCAATCAGCTGGTAGAGCGGGAGAAACGCTTTATCGCCGACGCCGCGCACGAGTTGCGAACGCCCTTGGCCGTGCTGCGTATCCATGCCCAGAACGCCCAGCTGGCCGACAGCGAAGCCGACCGCGACGAAGCGCTGCGCCAGTTGCTCGCCGGGGTTGACCGCACCACGCGGGTGGTGACGCAACTGCTGACCCTGGCGCGGCTCGAGCCCAACGCGCAACAGCTGCGTCTGGCGCCGCTGGATCTGCGCGCCGTGGCGCGAGAGACGCTCGCCGAGCTGACCCCGCTGGCCCTGGCGCGCCAGCAGGACCTGGCGCTGGAAGCCGACGAGCAGGCCGACTTCAACCTCATCGGTGACGCGGCGAGCCTGGCCACCCTGCTGCAAAACCTGGTGAGCAATGCGCTGCAATACACGCCGCCCGGCGGGCGCATCGATGTCCAGCTGCAGGCCATGCCGGACCATCTGATTCTCGAGGTCGCTGACAGCGGGCCGGGGATCGCCAGCCAATTGCGTGGCCAGTTATTCCAGCGCTTCGTCCGCCTGGCGGATGGCCAGGGCGCCGGGCTTGGCCTGTCGATCGTCGCGCGTATTGCCGAGCTGCACCACGCCGACATTGAGCTGCTCGACTCGGCGCTCGGTGGCTTGCGCGTGGTCGTGCGCCTACCGCGCCACGAGCGGGGCATGGCGGCAGTGGCCAGCGCGGCGCAATCCCGCGAGATCGAGCCGTCGCCGCGGTAGATCGTCGCGGTGAGCAAGCGAATAAGCTTGGCTTAAGTTTCAGCGCTTAAACTTGCCGGCAATTATCCACACGCGGAGTAGGTGAAATGGACGACAAGCTGATGCCGGCGCGCTACGGACGGTTGTCCATCGCGTTGCACTGGTTGATGGTGCTGCTGATCGCGGCGGTCTACGCGACGATCGAACTGAAGGGCAACTTCCCCAAGGGCAGCGAGACACGGGAGCTGCTCAAGCAGTGGCACTTCATGCTGGGCCTGTCGGTATTCGCCCTGGTATGGCTGCGCTTGATCGCCCGCTGGCTGCGCCCGGCCCCCTTGGCCATCGCCAGCGTCGCCTGGGAGAAATGGCTGGCCAAGCTGGCGCACCTGGCGTTGTACGGGCTGATGATCGGCCTGCCGCTGCTGGGCTGGTTGACCTTGAGCGCAGCGGGCAAACCGATTCCCTTCTTCGGCCTGGAGCTGCCCGCGCTGCTGGCGCCGAACAAGGGCTTGGCCGGCGACATCAAGGAGGTTCATGAAACCATGGCCGTGCTCGGCTACTGGCTGATCGGCCTGCACGCGGCGGCCGCGCTGTTCCACCACTACATTCGGCGGGACGACGTACTGCGCCGGATGCTGCCGCAACGCCGTCAGGCGTGATGTCCCCGGCCATGCGCAAGCCAGGCGTCGTGGTCGGCTAGTGGCTCGGCGGATCGGTGCGCGTGGTCGTCGGTTCGACCGGCTCGCCCCGGCGGAACGGTTGCAGCTCGGGCTCGGGCTCGGCCTGCTCCACCGGCGCCGGGCCGTCACCCAGGCGAAACGGCTGCGGCGGGCCCTGATCCACTCGGCGCTGAGGGCGCTCGGGCTCGGCGACAGGCTCTTCGGTCTGTGGCTCTTTCAGTAACCAGAGCGCAGCCGCAGCGAGCATCGCGGCGCAGACCCGGTAGATCAACGAGGCCAGATCGAAGCCGATCAATTCGCCGCCATCGAGCCACAACGAGCCAAGCCGACCGGCGACCAACGCCAGCATGGTGATGACCAGCATAACCAGTGCGGCGCGGGCACGCTCCGGAACCTGCATCGCCCAGAGCAGAAACAGCGCCAGCCCCAGTTGCAGGCCTCCGTAATAAACACGCATATGGCTGACGGAGGCGGTCTCCATCAACAGCATCCCGTTCAGATTGGCCATTTCGTAAGGCCGCAGCCAGTAGGCAAGGCTGAAGCCGATCATGATCACTGCTTGAACAATCAGCACGAAACGGGCAAAACGCATCGAAAGCTCTCCTGATAGCGGCTGCGCAGCACGATAGACCTCTGACCGAAGCGGCGCCGGTTGGTTCGCGCGGCCACCCGCCGCCAGCGCTTTGCAAAACGCGATCGCGACGAGACCGAGGGGGAGCAGCCGGCGGCCACCGAGCATCAGGCAGCAAGGATGCCGACGAAACCCTCTCGCCGACTGAATTTGCGCGCCCAGGCACGGGTCTGAGCAGAGACCAAGAACAAGCGGAGGGATGCGGGCATGCGCTGGAAGAAGGCTCGTCGCAGCGACAACGTGGTGGATGCCCGCGGGCGTAGCGGCGGTATCGGTGGCGGACGCCTGAGCCTGGCCGGCGTGGCCATCGTCGTGGTGATCGGCCTGCTCTCCGGCCAGGATCCGCTGCAGATTCTCGGCCAGTTGGCCGATCAGGGCGGCTCGGCCCCCACCCAGCAAAGCACCACCCCGGCGCGCGGCGACGATCCGCAAGTGGCGTTCGTCCAGGCCATTCTGGGCGACACCGAAGATACCTGGCGCGCACTGTTCCAGCAGTCCGGCGAGCAGTACCGCGACCCGAAACTGGTGCTGTTTCGCGGCGGGGTCAATTCGGCGTGCGGTTTCGCCCGGTCGGCGGTCGGGCCCTTCTACTGTCCAGGTGATCAGCAGGTGTATCTCGACCTGCAATTCTTCGATGAAATGGCCTCGCGCTTTTCCGTCGCCGGCGATTTTGCCCAGGCCTATGTCATTGCGCACGAGGTCGGTCATCACGTTCAGACGCTGCTAGGGGTCTCGCAGCAGATGCAGGCGGCACGCCAGCGTGGCGCCAGGATGGAAGGCGATAACGGCTTGCTGGTCCGTCAGGAATTGCAGGCCGATTGCCTGGCCGGCGTCTGGGCCTACCACGCGCAACAGCGTCATGACTGGCTCGAGGAGGGCGACCTGGAAGAAGCACTGAACGCGGCCAACGCCATCGGCGATGATCGCCTGCAAAAGCAGAGTCAGGGCCGCGTGGTGCCCGATGCCTTCACCCATGGCACCTCGGCGCAGCGGGTGAAATGGTTTCGTACCGGCTTCGACAGCGGTGAACCGACACGCTGCGATACCTTTCAGGCGCAGCGTCTCTGATCCCGCTCAGCGCACCTAGCCGACCCAGCAATACACCGGCGCATCCGCCCCGCTGTCGACCTTGACCTGGGCGCTGTGGCGCAAGCGCACCAGCAAACGCTTGCCCGCCTGGGCACTGCCCGTCAGCGCCTCCAGCTCCGCCAACAGCTGCGGTCCTTCCATGCGTCCCGCCTGACGCAACAACTGCTGCGCCCCCTGCCAGTGAGGGTCGGCGCTCGCCTGGTCTGCGGCTTGCGCCGGCGGCTGAGCCGCCTGGACGGCCGGCAGCTGACGCACCAGCTGCGCCCAGTCGTGATCGTCCATTTCAATGCTGAGGTCGACTGGCAAATCGCCCACATGGCCACGAATTCGAATCATCGTCTCTCTCCCGCTGTCCGGACGACATGCTCCCATGCTCCGTTCAGGCTGGCCAGCTGCCGTCAATTTTTGTTATAACGTAACCATATCAGCCAACCCCTCTGGAGTTCGTTATGCGTCGTCTGCTGCTTGCCCTGCCCTTCGCCCTGCTGCCCGGTTTCGCTCTGGCCGCCGAACATCACGATCATGAGCACGACCACCATGACAGCCTAGGTGCTCATGAGCACGGCGCCGCCGAGCTGGACGCCGCGCTGGATGGATCGATGCTGGAGATCGAACTCCGTAGCCCGGCGATGAATCTGGTGGGTTTCGAACACGCACCGAGTAGCGAAGCGGACAAACGCCAGATCGCCGATGCCCGCCAGCAGCTGGAACAACCGGGCACTCTGTTTGGCCTGCCAGCAGCGGCAGGCTGCAAACTGGCCGAAACCGAGCTGGAGAGCCCATTGTTCGAAGGTGCTGATCATGACGATGAGCACGAACACAAGCACGACGGTGAGCACGACGGCCAGCACAGCGAGATCCACGCGCACTACCACTTCGACTGCGCCACCCCCCAAGCGCTTCAGGCGCTCGATCTGCAGGCGCTGTTCAAGGCATTCCCCGGCACTAAAAAAATCCAGGCACAGCTGATCGGCCCGAATGGTCAACGCGGTGCGCAACTCGATGCCGGGCAGCCGCGGGCCACCTTCTGATCCCGGCGCCTGCCGCCACTGGGCCCGACGCAGTAAACTCACCGGCTTGTCTGAAACGGATCATCTCGATGACCGCACCCCTGCTCAACCTCCACCAACTGGGGTTCGCCTGGCCCGGCCAGGCCGACCTGCTCGACATTCCCGCGTTCACGCTGGAACGCAACCAGAGCCTGTTTCTGAAGGGGCCGTCCGGTAGCGGCAAGACCACCTTGCTCGGCCTGATCGGCGGGGTGCAGAAAGCGCAGCGCGGAACCGTCCAGTTGCTCGGCACCGACCTCGCCGCGCTATCCGCTGGCGCGCGGGACCGTTTTCGCGTCGACCACACCGGCTACATCTTCCAGCAATTCAACCTGCTGCCCTTTCTCTCGGTGGCCGAGAATGTGGCGTTGCCCTGCCACTTCTCGACGGCACGCGCCGAGCGCGCCCGGCAGCGGCATGGCAGCGTGACGCAAGCAGCTGCAAGCCTGCTGCAGCATCTCGGGCTTTCCAGAAACCTGCTCGAGCGACGTGCCGAAGCCTTGTCGATCGGCCAGCAACAGCGCGTCGCCGCGGCACGTGCGCTGATCGGCCAACCAGAACTGGTGATTGCCGACGAGCCCACCTCAGCGCTCGACGCCGACAGCCGGGAGGCCTTCCTGCAATTGCTCTTCGCCGAATGCCGCGAAGCCGGCTCAAGCCTGCTGTTCGTCAGCCATGACCAGAGCCTGGCGCCGCTGTTCGACCGTAGTCTGTCCTTGGCGGACCTCAACCGCGCCGCTCGCGCCCCGGAGATATAGGCCATGTACCTGCTGCGCCTGGCCTTGGCGAGCCTGAACAATCGCCGCTTCACCGCCCTGCTCACCGTCTTCGCCATTGCCCTCTCGGTGTGCCTGTTGTTGGCCGTCGAGCGTGTGCGCACCGAAGCCCGCGCCAGTTTCGCCAGCACCATCAGCGGTACGGACCTCATCGTCGGCGCCCGTTCCGGCTCGGTGAATCTGTTGCTGTATTCGGTGTTCCGCATCGGCAACGCCACCAACAACATTCGCTGGGACAGCTTCGAGCACTTCGCCGCGCATCCTCGCGTCAGCTGGGCCATCCCGATCTCGCTGGGCGACTCCCATCGCGGCTATCGGGTCATGGGCACCAGCCGCGCCTATTTCGATCATTACCGTTACGGTCGCAAGCAGCCGCTGCAACTGGCACAAGGTCGCCCCTTTGCCGAAGACCCGTTCGAGGTGGTGCTGGGCGCCGAAGTGGCCGACGCGCTGCACTACAAGCTGGACGACCAGCTGGTGCTGGCGCACGGCGTGTCGACGGTCAGCCTGGTCAAGCATGACGACAAGCCCTTTCGCGTCGTCGGCATCCTCAAGCGTACCGGCACGCCGGTGGATCGCACCCTGCACATCAATCTGGCCGGCATGGAAGCCCTGCACATCGACTGGCAGAACGGCATGCCGGCCCGCGGCGCGGCGCGCATCGACGCCGAGCAGGCACGTCAGATGGATTTGCAGCCCAAGCAGATCACCGCCTTCATGCTCGGCCTCAACAGCAAGATCGCCACCTTCGCGCTGCAGCGCGAAATCAACCAGTATCGCGGCGAACCGCTGCTGGCCATTCTCCCGGGTGTGGCCTTGCAGGAGCTCTGGAGCCTGATGGGCACGGCGGAAAAGGCCCTGTTCGTGGTATCGCTGTTCGTCGTGCTGACCGGCTTGATCGGCATGCTGACGGCGATCCTGACCAGCCTCAACGAACGGCGTCGGGAGATGGCGATCCTGCGCTCGGTGGGTGCGCGGCCCTGGCATATCGCCAGCCTGTTGATACTCGAGGCGTTCAGCCTGGCGCTGGCCGGGGTCCTGTTCGGCCTGCTGTTGCTGTACGTCGCGATTGCGGCGGCGCAAGGACCGTTGCAGAGCCAGTACGGACTCGACCTGCCGTTGGCCTTGCCCAGCACCTATGAGTGGTCATTGCTTGCCGGCATACTGCTTGCCGGGCTGCTCATGGGTGGCGTGCCGGCCTGGCGCGCCTACCGGCAGTCCCTGGCCGACGGCCTGTCGATCAGACTATGAGGAACGCCATGTCTCGCCTGTTGCTCGCAACGCTGCTAGTTCTCGCGGCGCCCTTCACCATTGCCGATGTCCGAGAGCTGCAGTGGTCGGACCTGATACCCGCGGACGCTCCACCGCCTCCACCACCGGTGGCGATGCACGACCTGTCGCAGCTGGCCGACGCACTGGCCGCCGAAACGGGACCGGCAGCGGCGCAGCAATCGCCCGCCGAGCCGGTCGTCAAAGCGCTCGATGGCGTTCAAATCAAACTACCAGGCTATATCGTGCCGCTGGACATGAGCGAGGACGGCCGGGTAACCGAATTCCTCCTGGTGCCCTACTTCGGCGCCTGCATCCACGTGCCACCACCGCCATCCAACCAGATCGTGCATGCCACCAGCGAGCTGGGCGTCAAGGTCGACGAGCTGTATCAGCCGTTCTGGATCGAAGGGCCGTTGAAGGTCGAACACGCGACCAGCGAGCTGGCCGATGCGGGTTATCGCATGGAAGCGCAGAAAATCTATCTCTACGAGCTCGAATAAAGGCAGTCTTGTCGCGGCCTGAGCGGCTTGATCAGCGGGACGATCATCGCCGAAGTCCGCTTGCACAAGCTGATCGCCACGCCAGTAGCCGCGCGCCGAATCGCTCGCCGCGGCCAGCAACTGGCATCCAGACGCCTGGCAACCAGAGCGCATAGACGCGAAACCCCGCATCCTTGGCGGGGTTCCGTGCAAATCTGCTGGCAGGTGTAAAGTCGCCCAAAAGCCAGGCGCGGTGTCAGTTGCCGAGTCGCTCCGCCAACCTGTCAGCGAGTGCTGGCGACCTGACGCTGGCGCTCGAAGCTCAACTCGCCTTGGGCCCACTCGCGCCAGGAACGAACCTTGCGCCGCTCGGCACCCGCGCGCTCGGCCTGCTTCAGCGCTTCGAGGCCGGCCTGCCAGCGGGCCTGCTCCAACTCCAGCTGAGCGACATTCATCCAGAGCTTGGCGCTTCCGGACGTCTGGGCCAGATCACGGTAGATCCGTGCCGCTTCCGCGCGCTCGCGTGCCTGCCACCAGAGCATGCCCAAGCGCTCACGCCGCTGGGCATCGCCGGGCAGAAGGCGCGACTCCAGCATGCCTTGCAACAGCTTCGCGCCTTGCCAGGGCTGGCCGGCCGCGCCTGCCAGGAGCACCAGGTTGTCCAGCTCCGCCTCGCTGAAGCGCAGCCCTTTGGCATGCGCTGCACGGAGGGTCGCGAGCGCCTTGTCCTCGTCACCGCCCATCTGCTGCAAACTCGCCAACTGGCGCCAGCGTTTTACCTGATCAGGATGACGGGCTAGCAACTGTCTTTGCCAACGCTCGGCAGTCTCGTAGCGCTTCAGCTCGGCGTTGCCCGCGACCAGAAACTGCAACCAGGTGTCGGCCGCGTTGGGATTGGCCTGAACATAGCGCTCAGCCAATGGCAGCGCCTTCGCGTGTTGCCCGAGCCCCTGGTAAGCCTGCACCAGCATCTGCAGCACGTCCTCGCTGGCCTGGGCTGGCGAGCCCAGCAGGCTGACAACCTTGGCGTAGCGCCGCTCGATCAGATTGAGTTTCGCCAGGTTGAGCCGCTCTGTCGGCAACATCGCCTCGTCCAGCTTGCCGCTGGCGATCGCCTTGTCGAGCAAGTCGAGCGCTTGCCGACTGTTACCCTCGGCCCAGGCCAGATAGGCCTCACTGCGCCATAGCAAAGCCTGTTCTGCGCTACCTGGCTTGGCCTCGACCTGCTTCAAAGCACGATGTGCAGCAGCGTAGTCGCCTTTTTCCTGCGCACTCTGCGCACGCTCCAGTGCCTTGAAAATCGACGGGTCGATGCTTTGGGCAGCATGAGCCGATACAGCGAACAACAACGAGATCAGTAACAGCAAACGGGGCATGTCAGCGTTCTCCTTGCAGGCGGAAATGCAGGGTTTTAACGGCTTCGCGCGACACTGCCGAGCCGTTTTCGGTACGCGGCGCAAAGCGCCAGCGAGCAGCGGCACGGCGTGCTTCACGGTCGAAGACATTCGGCGGCGAGGCATCCAGTACGCGAATGTTTTCGACCTTGCCTGCAGCCGTGATGGTGAAGGCGAGCTTGATGTGGCCCTCGATGCCGCGCTGACGTGCGCGATAGGGATACTCCGGGCGCACATCGTTGAGCGGCATGACTTCCTGCTCGGGGCCGGACTGACCCGCCGTTTCGGCCGCCGACGGGGCCGCTGGCGCAGGCGGTGCTGCCGGGGCGGACGCTGCCGTCAGCCCGGCGAGACTAGGCGCGGGCGCGCTGGCCACTGAGACACCGATATCGAGTTTCGGCAGAGGCAGGTCGAGCTTGGGCAGGTTGGCAGTCGGGCTGGCCATGCTCGGTGTCGGCGGCGTGGGCGGCTGCGGTGTCTTCGGCTGAGGCGGTTGCGGTGCCTGCTGCCGCGAGCGTGTCGCGGCACTTTCGTCACGGCTATCCATCCGCACGAAATTGGCGATGGCCACCGGATCGTCCGTTACCTCGCTACGCGGCGGGTTGACCATGCTCAACATCAGCGCGAACAACAGCAACGCCACCACACAGGCGGCGACGAAGGACAACCCGACCCGGGCCAGTCCGCGCGCCATCATGGCGCTCCCGACGTGGCAGCAAGGGCTACGTCCTGAACCCCGGCCATTCGCGCCTGATCCATGACCTGAACCACCAGGCCGGTTCGGGCGTCCTGATCGGCCTGCACCACCACGGCGCCGTCGGGCTGGTCGACGCGCATGCGCTCGACATGTGCGCGTACGCTGCGCACATCCACGGCCTGCTTGTCGATCCAGACCTGGCCGTCGGCAGTCACCGCGATCAGGATATTGCCCTTGTCCTGGGCGCTGGCCGTGTCGGCCTGGGGCCGCTGAACCTCGACACCCGACTCCTTGATAAAGGAGCTGGTGACGATAAAGAAGATCAGCATGATGAAGACCACATCGAGCATCGGTGTCAGGTCGATGCCGGTGTCTTCTTCCTGCTGGTAGTGGTGACGACGCATGCGCATCCGGTAATCCTCAATCGTGACGCAGCTGGTCGGCCAGCCGGTCGAGAGCCTGGCGCGAAATACGTTCGAGACGCGCCAGGCTGAACAGTCCAGTGATGGCCAGCACCATGCCGGCCATGGTCGGCAGGGTCGCCTGCCAGACGCCAGCGGCCATGCCGCGGGGATTGCCGGTGCCGTTGAGCGCCAGCACATCGAAGACCGCGATCATGCCGCTGACCGTGCCCAGCAGGCCGAGCAACGGATACATGGCCACCAGGGTCTTGCTCATCCGCAAGGGGCCGGCGAGCTGCTGCTGGGCCTGGGCCAGCCAGGCGCTTCGCACGGCGCGCTGCCAGTTCCCAGACTGGTGACCCAGCTGAGCCCAGGCTCGGCGCCGGCTTTCAACCCAGCGTGGAAACACCCTGCGCATGAACCACAGGCGCTCGAACACCAGCGTCCAATAGAGCACGCACAAGGCTGCCAGCGCCCACATCACCGCGCCGCCTGCCGCCATGAAGTCGAGCAGCGAGTAAGCACTGTCGACCAGGCGCAGCCATTGGCCATGCAGATCAGTCACGGCGTGGAGTTCCCGACAGGTGCAGCGCGATCAACCCGGCGCTCTGCTGTTCGAGCAGCTGGATCAGTGCCTTGCTGCGGCTGGCCAGCAGGCTGTGCAGGAACAGCAGCGGGATCGCCACCACCAGCCCCAGCACGGTAGTCACCAGCGCCTGGGAGATACCATCGGCCATCAGCCGCGAATCGCCGCCGCCACTTTGGGTGATGGCCTGGAAGGTCACGATCATGCCGGTCACGGTACCCAGCAGGCCGAGCAGCGGGGCGACGGCGCTGAGCAATTTGAGCAGCGGCTGACCGCGTTCGAGAGGCGGCGTCTCTTGCAGAATGGCCTCGTCGAGCTTGAGCTCCAGGGTTTCCAGGTCGGACAGCTGTGGTTTGGGGCCCAGCACGCCGATGATCCGCCCCAGCGGGTTGTCATCACGCGGCTGGCTGAGCTCACGGGTCTGCCGGCTCACCGCGCGCCCGACACGGGCCAGGTAGACCATGCGCCAGATGGCCAGGCACAGGCCAATGGCACCCAGAACCAGAATCACCCAGCCCACCAGCCCTCCCTGTTGGACGCGGTCCCACAGCTGTGGTTGACGCTGCAGCTGGGCCAACAGCGAACCGCGCGTGGGATCGATCGGCAAGGTAGCCAGGGCCTGGTCACTGCTCAGGTAGTCATCCACCGTGCCCATACCGTCAGGTTGGCGGCTGGGGGTCAGCAGCTCGCGGGCGTCGCTGTCATAGCGCAGGAAGCTGTCTTCGGTGAACGCCGCGAAGTTACCGACGCGCAGAACCGATCGTTCGCTGCGCTGGCCGTCAGCATCGACCACCGGCAATGCGACACGCTCGACCTGGCCGCTGGCCGTGAGGTCTTCGAGCAGGGTCATCCAGAAGCCATCCAGATCGTCCGCCGACGGCAGCGTCCGGCTTTCGGCCAACGCCTTGAGCCGCTTGAGCCGCTCCGGGTATTGGGCGTTAAGCAAGCTGTCCTGCCACTGTCCGGCAATGTCGCCGGCACTCTGGCGAACCACGCCGAAGAGTTCGCCAAGATGGCCGACCCGCTGCGCCAGCAATTTTTCCTGCTCGGCCAGCTCCGCCTCCTGGCGATCGAACTCGGCCTTCAAGCGCTCGGCTTCGGCCTTCTGCTGTTCAAGTGCTGCATTGGCCCGCGCCAGCAGCTGCGCCTGCTCGCTGCGGTTCTGGATGAACGCCTGCTCACGCGCCTGCATGGCATCCACTTCCGCGGCGCGCTCACTGCGAATCCGTTGCAGCAACTGTTCCGGCGACAGTGGCTCAGCGGCCTGGACCATCGCAGGCAGCAGCCCCATGAGCAACAGGGTCAACAAACGATTCATTGCGCAGCCTCCGTGGCCAAGGTCTTCACTGGCAGCTCCAGCCAGGCCGGGGCCTGTTGCTGACGAGCGATGGCGATGGCTTTGGTGATTGGCCGACGGGCACTGCCATCCAGCACTTCCCAAGCACGAGTTTTCGGGTTCCACCAGCCGCTCTCGTGGGCATCCAGGGTCTGGTAATAGAGCATGGTGCGACCCAGGCGCAGGAATTCGACACTGCGACTGCCGCCCTCGACGGGCAGCTCGCCGCGCCAGGCCTCCAGCGTGCGGCCGTAGTCACTCTCGATCTGGTAGGCCTCGAGGATTCGGCGGTATTTCTCGGCAAGGCTGACGTCCGCCCGGGCCTGCATGTCCTGCAGGCCGGCCAGGCGATCAGCCCTTTCATCGGCCAGGAACGGCAGGTCAGCCGCGATGAATTCTTCGAGCACCTCGATCATCCGCCCCATCTGCGGCGCAACGGCTTGCTGGGTGCGCTCGATGCTGTCCAACTGGCGCTGGAAACCGGCAAGTTCCTTGCGCTGGCCAGCGGTCAGTTCGGTCAGCTGTTCGTTATAGGCCTTCAGCGCCTCTGCCTGCTGCACCGCACTGCGGTAGTCGTTGAGCATCTGCCGGCTGGCGTCGTCGAGCTGCTCGACACGCGCTTGCGAGGCTTTCGCCTCAGCCGCCAATCGCTGGCTTTCGTCCAGCGCGGCGTCCAGCGGAGCTGCGTGGAGCTGCACACAGCATGGCAACACGACGGCCGCCAGTAGGCGGGGAATAAAGGCTTGCATTCATGGATCCTTGCAGACGAAGGTCAAACTCGAAAGAGAAACATTATCATCTACATCCGCAAGCAAAGGCAACCCGGGCAATACGTCGCAGCCCAGGCGGCGCGGGGCGTTTCGTTGAGCTGGATCAAAATCGAGGCATCGCTGCGCCCTAACATGGCGCCAACCGCAACACACCTGTCTCGATGGAGTTCCATTATGCGCAAGACCCTGTTTACCGCTTCCGTGCTGGCCGTGGCCCTCGCCGCTCCCTTCGCCCAGGCCCATCAGGCGGGTGATGTCATCGTTCGCGCTGGTGCGATCACGGTTGATCCGCGCGAAGACAGCGGCGACATCTACGTGGGCGCGCTGGCAACAAGCGTTGCCGGAACCAAGGCCACCCTCGACAGCGACACACAACTGGGCCTTAACTTCGCTTATATGGTGACCGACAAGATCGGCATCGAACTGCTCGCCGCCAGCCCTTTCACTCACAACGTAGGCGTAGCGGGAATGCCTGGCGCTTTCGCAGGTTTAAACGGCAAGCTGGGCGAGCTCAAACACCTGCCTCCGACCCTTAGCGTTGTGTACTACCCGCTCGACAGCAAGTCAGCTTTTCAACCTTATGTCGGTGCGGGTATCAACTACACGTGGTTCTTCGATGACAAACTCAGTAGTGAAGCAGAGGGTAAAGGCTTCAGTGGTCTGGACATGAAAGACTCTTGGGGACTGGCTGCGCAAGTTGGCATGGATTACATGCTGACCGACAACGTGATGGTCAACGCCCAGGTCCGCTATATCGATATCGACACCACGGGCACTACAAACTTTGCCGGAGCCAAGGTGAAAGTCGACGTCGACGTCGACCCCTTCGTCTACATGGTCGGCCTCGGCTACAAGTTCTGACATCCTAGGCACAGCCGCGTCGCAGACAAACAAAAGGCGCCAATGGCGCCTTTTGTATTCACAGCACCGCTAGAGCCCCAGCAGCTTCGCCAGCCCGTCGCGCATGCTGGTCGGTGGCTCGGGCAAGCGATAACGCTCCAATAGCCGCCCGTTGTTGGCACGCGAGTGGCGAATATCGCCCGGTCGCGGGGCTTGATGACGTACCTCTGGCAATCCGCCAAGCACTTCGCCAACCGCCTCGAGCAGTTGATTCAGCGACGTGGCGCGATTGAGCCCCACGTTCACCGCGCCCTCCCGAACGTCCGTTGCGTCCAACGCCTGGACTAGCACGTCGACCAGATCGCCTACATACAGAAAGTCACGAGTCTGCTCGCCATCGCCAAAAACGGTGATCGGCAGGCCTTTGCGTGCGCACTCGGTAAAAATGCTGATAACGCCGGAATACGGAGAGGACGGATCCTGCCGCGGCCCGAAGATATTGAAAAACCGAAAGATCACCGGCTCCAGCCCATGCTGGCGCCGATAGAAGTCCAGGTAGTGCTCGCTGGCCAGCTTGTCCACCGCATAGGGCGTCAGCGGTGACTTGGGTGTGTCCTCGTCGATCGCCTGGCCTTCACCATTGTTGCCGTAGATCGCCGCACTGGAGGCGAACACCACCCGACGCACGCCTTCGGCGCGCATCGCCTCGCAAAGGTTGAGCGTGCCGATCAGGTTGCTTTGATGTGTCCCGACCGGGTCGTCGACCGACGCCTGCACCGAGGCCACGGCCGCCAAGTGCACCACGGCCCGACAGCCCTGAACCGCCCGCCGCACGGCGGCCGCATCGGCCACATCGCCGTCCAGCACCTCCAGGCGATCACCGCCCGCCAAATTGCTGCGCTTGCCGCTGGAAAAGTTATCGAGCACCCGCACCGCATAGCCTTTTGCCAGCAACGCATCGGCCAGGTTCGAGCCGATGAAACCCGCGCCGCCGGTAATCAGGATTGGGGAATCAGCCATGACGGTAATAGCGCTCCAGCAGACTCGGCAACCCGGCGCGCCAAGCGCGCGGCTTGATGCCGAAGGTATTGAATATCTTCTTGCAGGCCAGCACGCCATGCTGAGGCTCGTCCGCCGCGTCCGAACAGGCCGCATGCGCAACAGGTGTCAGGCGCTCTACCCGCAACGAGCGATACTGCGCTGCCTCGGCCTGCAGCGCCTGCCCCACCACCAGCGGCGTGGACGCCTCGTGACCACCATAATGGTAGGTCCCCCACAGCGGCGCCTGGCAATCCAGCTGTTTGAGCACAGCCAGAATGACCCGTGCGGCGTCTTCGACCGGTGTAGGGTTGCCCCGTCGGTCATCGGCGAGACACAGCTCCTCGTCCTGTTCGAGACGTTGCAAAAAGCGCCCGAGTAGCCCGTCCGCACTGTCGTCCAACAGCCAACCGAAACGCAGCAGGACATGGCGTGGGCAAAGCGCGCGAACGCTTTGCTCGAAGCGCCATAGCGCGTGGCTGCGGGCATCGAGCGGCGCTACGTCGTCCTTTTCGCTGTACGCGGTGGTACGAGCACCGTCGAAGACGCGATAGCTCGACGGCTGCAGCAAGATGAGTTGATGATGCTGGCACAACTCGGCCAGGCGCTCGACCGCTCGCGCCTGCTGGACCAACACGGTCTCGTCGACCTGGCTACTCTGGAACCAGTCGAAATAGTAGGCGAGGTTGATCACCAGATCCGGACGGTTTTCATCGAGCAAGTCGGTCAGGCTGGGAGCGTCCCAGCCCTGCTCGGGCGGGCGCGGCGCAATGAAGCCGATATCGTCTTCGGCTCCGAGGCGGATCAGCGCCTGACCCAGGGCATTGCCGCCGCCCAACAGCATCAGGCGCATTCGCATTGAGTGAACTCTAGAACGGAATGTCGTCGTCGAAGCTGTCGTAGTCCGGCGCGGGCTGCTGCGCTGGCTGCGGCTGGGACTGCGGACGAGACTGCTGCGGCTCGCGCTGGGGACGCGGCTGCGACTGACGTGGGGCGTCGTCCGAGCTGCCACCACGGCCGCCCAACAACTGCATGGTACCGCCCATGTCCACAACCACCTCGGTGGTGTAGCGCTTGACGCCGTCCTTTTCCCACTCGCGGGTCTGCAGACGCCCTTCGATGTAGCACTGCGAACCCTTGCGCAGGTACTCGCCAGCGATCTCGGCGACCTTGCCGAACAACACGACACGGTGCCACTCGGTGCGCTCCTGCTGCTGTCCGGTCTGCTTGTCCTTCCAGCTGTCGGTAGTGGCCAGGGTGATGTTGGTCACCGCATTGCCATTGGGCATGTAGCGGGTTTCCGGGTCGCCGCCGACATTGCCGATCAAGATGACTTTATTCACCCCTCTGGCCATGGGTAACTCCTTCGTAAAAGCATGAATGGGTTGGCTCACTGGAGAGAATTTCCCGCTCGGGGAAAAGCCAATGACCGCTAATCTTACCTTACCGCCCCTGGTCGGCCAACCGGCGCAACCTCACACAATGGAGCGGTAAAGGGTATCGCCAGCCCGTTACCGGGGCTCAGGCGACCAGACGATCGAGCGCGCCGCGATCGAGCACCTGCATGTCGACCTTGACGTAGGCTGCCGATTCCTCGGCGATCACCACGGCATCCGACACCCCCGGAACCGCCAGCATGCGCTCGACCAGCGCGGGGTTACGCGCGGCGTCGGCCGACAATGGCAGCCTCAGACCGGTCACGTAGGGCGGCTCGCGCATGCCCCAGGTCAGCAACAGCCATAGCCCGCACAGCACCGCACAACCGGCGAACACCAGCCCCAGCCCACCGACCTGATAGAACCAACCGCCGATCACGCCCCCCAGGCCGGAGCCGAGGAACTGACAAGTCGAATAGATGCCCATCGCCGTGCCTTTGCCGCCGGCCGGTGCCACCTTGCTGATCAACGACGGCAGCGACGCCTCCAGCAGATTGAACGCCACGAAGAACACGATCATGCCGCCCACCAGCGACCAGAGCCGGTTACCGAACAGCCAGAAGAACAGCTCGGCCGCTATCAATACGCCGACGGCACCGAGCACCACGCGCTTCATCTGGCGTTTCTTCTCGCCGTAGATGATGAAAGGCACCATGCCGAAGAAGCCCACGACCAAGGCCGTCAGGTAGACCCACCAGTGCTCGTCCTTCGGCAACCCGGCTTCATCGACCAGCGCCAGCGGCAACGCGACGAAGCTCGCCATCAGAATCGCATGCAGCGCGAAGATGCTGAAATCGAGCCGCAGCAGATCCGGGTGCCGCACCGTGGCGCCCAGCGCCTGTCTCGCCACGCCGGACTCACGATGCCGCAGATGCCGATGCGCACGAGGCAATAGCGCGATGATTACCATGCCCAGCAGCGCCATGCCGGCGGTGACCCAGAACAGGCCGGACAACCCGAATGCGCGCGTCAGCAGCGGCCCGACGACCATCGCCACAGCGAACGACACGCCGATGCTCATGCCGATCATCGCCATCGCCTTGGTGCGATGCTGCTCGCGAGTGAGGTCCGAAAGCAGGGCCATCACGGCCGCCGAGATGGCACCGCCGCCCTGCAGCACCCGCCCGGCAATGACGCCCCATATTGAATCGGCTGATGCCGCCAGCGCCGCACCCGCCGCAAAGATCAGCAAGCCGAAGTAGATCACCGGCAACCGGCCGATACGATCAGAGAGTATGCCGAACGGAATTTGTAGCACGGCCTGGGTCAAACCATAGGCACCGATAGCGAGACCAATCAGTGCCGGTGTCGCCCCTTTCAGCTCCAGGCCGTAGGTCGCCAGGACCGGCAGGACCATGAACATACCGAGCATGCGAAACGCGAAAACCAGCGCCAGTCCGGAGGCAGCACGGGTTTCTGCGGCGCTCATGCGCTCGCTGTAGGGATCATGCATGTGAGGTCTCGCTTGAATGAACCGGCGGCGATTCTACCAGTCATCCCCTGCTCGGCACAGGTTAGCCACTTTGCCGCAGTGACGCCCCTGGCCGTATAATTTCGGGTTTCCGCCCGCCACGCGAGGCTGCTTTGGACAAGATTCTTATTCGTGGAGCTCGTACCCACAACCTGAAGAACATCGACCTCACCCTGCCGCGCGACAAGCTGATCGTGATTACCGGTCTGTCGGGCTCGGGCAAATCCTCCTTGGCCTTCGACACGCTCTACGCCGAAGGTCAGCGCCGCTACGTCGAGTCCTTGTCAGCCTATGCGCGACAGTTTCTGTCGATGATGGAAAAGCCTGACGTCGACACCATCGAAGGTCTGTCCCCGGCCATTTCCATCGAGCAGAAGTCGACATCGCATAACCCCCGTTCGACGGTCGGCACCATTACCGAAATCTACGATTACCTGCGCCTTCTCTACGCACGGGTCGGGACGCCACGCTGCCCTGATCACGACGCGCCACTGGAAGCCCAGACGGTCAGCCAGATGGTCGATCAGGTGCTGGCGCTGCCGGAAGGCCGGAAACTGATGCTGCTGGCACCGGTTATCCGTGAGCGCAAGGGTGAACACCTGGCGGTGTTCGACGAACTGCGCGCCCAGGGCTTCGTCCGCGCACGCGTCAACGGGCGGCTTTACGAACTCGATGAGCTGCCGAAGCTGGACAAGCAAAAGAAGCACTCGATCGATGTGGTGGTGGATCGCTTCAAGGTGCGCAGCGACCTGCAACAGCGCCTGGCCGAATCGTTCGAAACAGCGCTCAAGCTCGCCGACGGCATCGCCCTGGTCGCCTCGATGGAAGAGGACGACGACAGCGACGAAATGATCTTCTCGGCGCGTTTCGCCTGTCCGATCTGCGGGCATTCGATCAGCGAGCTCGAGCCCAAGCTGTTTTCGTTCAACAACCCGGCAGGCGCCTGCCCGACCTGCGATGGCCTGGGGGTCAAACAGTTTTTCGATGCCAAGCGCCTGGTCAATGGTGAGCTGACGCTTGCCGAAGGCGCGATCCGCGGCTGGGATCGGCGCAACGTCTATTACTTTCAAATGCTCGGCTCGCTTGCCTCGCACTACGGCTTCAGCCTGGATGTGCCATTCGATGCTTTGCCCGCCGAACAGCAGAAGGTTGTACTGCGCGGCAGCGGCAAGGAAAACGTCGACTTCCGTTACTTGAACGACCGCGGCGACATCGTCAAGCGCTCGCACCCTTTCGAAGGCATCATCCCCAATCTCGAGCGCCGCTACCGTGAAACCGAATCGAACTCGGTACGCGAAGAGCTGGCCAAGTATTTGAGCACCCAACCCTGCCCGGAATGCCGAGGCACCCGACTGCGCCGTGAGGCCCGCCATGTCTGGGTCGGCGACAAGACCCTGCCGGCCGTCACCGGCCTGCCCATCGGCGACGCCACCGATTACTTCGGCGCGCTGACACTTACCGGGCGTCGCGGTGAGATTGCCGACAAGATCCTCAAGGAAATCTGCGAACGCCTGCAGTTCCTGGTCAACGTAGGCCTCGACTATCTGACGCTGGATCGCAGCGCCGACACCTTGTCCGGCGGTGAGGCGCAGCGCATTCGCCTCGCCAGCCAGATTGGCGCGGGCCTGGTCGGCGTCATGTACATCCTCGACGAGCCTTCGATCGGCCTCCACCAGCGCGATAACGAACGCCTGCTCGGCACCCTGCGCCACCTGCGTGACATCGGCAATACCGTGATCGTGGTCGAGCACGACGAAGACGCGATTCGCCTGGCCGATTACGTCGTCGACATCGGCCCTGGTGCTGGCGTACACGGCGGCCAGATCGTCGCGGAAGGTACGCCGGACGAGGTCATGAATAACCCCGCCTCCGTGACCGGCGGCTATCTCTCCGGGCGAGTGAAGATCCTCTATCCCGAACAGCGCACGCCGCGTGACGCGACCAAACTGCTCAAACTCAAGGGTGCGCGGGGCAACAACCTGCGTAACGTCGACCTAGAGATTCCCGTCGGACTGCTGACCTGCATCACCGGTGTGTCAGGCTCCGGCAAGTCGACCTTGATCAACAATACGCTGTTCCCGATCACCGCCACCGCCCTGAACGGCGCGACGACCCTGGAAGTGGCCGCCCACGACTCGTTCGACGGCTTGCAGCACCTGGACAAGGTCGTGGACATCGACCAGAGCCCGATCGGACGCACGCCCCGCTCCAATCCTGCCACCTACACCGGCCTGTTCACGCCGATCCGCGAGCTCTTCGCCGGCGTTCCGGAAGCGCGCTCGCGCGGCTACGGCCCGGGACGCTTTTCCTTCAACGTTAAGGGCGGGCGCTGCGAGGCCTGCCAGGGCGACGGCGTGATCAAGGTGGAGATGCATTTCCTGCCGGACATCTACGTGCCTTGCGACGTCTGCAAGGGCAAGCGCTACAACCGCGAAACGCTGGAAGTGAAGTACAAGGGCAAGAGCATTACCGAAGTGCTGGACATGACCATCGAGGAGGCACGTGACTTCTTCGACCCGGTACCGGCGGTGGCGCGCAAGCTGCAGACCCTGATGGACGTCGGACTGTCCTACATCAAGCTCGGCCAGAGCGCGACGACACTCTCGGGCGGCGAGGCCCAGCGGGTCAAGCTGTCGCGAGAGCTGTCCAAGCGTGATACCGGCAAAACCTTGTATATCCTCGACGAGCCGACCACCGGCCTGCACTTCGCGGATATACAGCAACTGCTCGATGTACTGCATCGGCTGCGCGACCATGGCAATACCGTGGTGGTCATTGAGCACAACCTCGATGTTATCAAGACCGCCGACTGGATCGTCGATCTTGGTCCAGAGGGCGGTTCCAAGGGCGGCCAGATCATCGCAACCGGCACACCTGAGCAAGTAGCAGCCGTGAAGCAATCGCACACCGGCCACTTCCTCAAGCCTTTATTGGAACGAGACCGCTCGGCGGTTTAGTCGCCGCTCCAGCAACGATCGCAAGCGCAGCGGGGTCAATAGCACATCCGCCGGGCAGTTGGGCGGAACGCCTAACCCCATAAGGAGAGATCCCGATGCGCATCGTGCTTGCTGCTTGCCTGACTGGTGTCGGCCTGCTGCCCGGCCTCGCCACCGCGGCACAACCCAACGGCCCATGGATCACCGACGAGCAAAACGTCTCCCTCGAAGCATTCATGAGCAACCAACACCTATACGACCAGCTCAGCAGCCTCTGGCGACGATTTCCAGACAAACTGCAGCTGGAACAAGCCGGCAGCAGCAACGAGGGCCGTCCGATCTGGCTAGCGCGATTGGGCAATGCTGAAAAACCCGCAGTAATGATCATCACCCAGCAGCACGGCAATGAGCCCCACGGCACCGAAGCGGCGGTCAACCTGATACAACGACTCGCATCAGGTGGAGCCCTGTCGCGTCAGGTGCTGGACAACCTGCAGGTCCTGATCGTACCGAGAGTCAACCCGGACGGAGCGGAGCGATTCAGCCGCGGCAACATGGACTTCACCGCGCCACAAACCAGCGCTGACTGCCTGCGCGCCGACGGAACACTGGATCCCGCCAAGCTCGATCAGCGTCTGGGCGCCAACGTGACCGCCTATACCGGCGCCGACGGGCAGCGCCAGTGGAGCTATGACATCAACCGCTATCACTGGACCGACTGGAGCCAGAGCACCCAGATACGCTGCAACCCTGGCCTGGCGGCTGAGCGCCACTTCAACCCAGGACAGAACCCGGTCCCCGAAGCCGTGGCGGTACGGGGTATCTACGACCGTTACCAACCGATCTGGATGGTGGACGTGCACAACCAAAACCCCGCAGTCGTGCTCGACGACGTCGACCCCGAGGTTAACCGCCCAGGACGCCAGGTCACCGGCTCAATCACCTGGCCGACTCACCCGGATGTAGCACCGGAAGCCGTCGCGCTTTCCAAGCAAATGGCCATCGTGATGAAACAGCGCTCACAACAGCTCGGTTTCATGGAGATCACCAACTACTATTACGAACGCCCCAACGGCGATATCCGCCGCGGCGGCGGTGATCCGGGAATCGCACGCAACGCCTACGGTCTGCTCGGAAGCGAGCGATTGGCTGCCGGCGAGGCAGGTCCTCTGGGAGGCAGCATCCTGGTAGAAATCACCGGTCTGAACAGTCGCGGCCAGAAATCAGTCGGCATGCTACGCAACAATGTCCGCGAAATGCTGGAGGCCGTGCTGCTGGCGACCGCTGACGGCAGCCTGACGACCATTGATCCCGCTGAGGCAGACCGTCTGCTGCCGCCTGGAAACGAAAGCGACGAGCCGCTGAACAATCCGCACGAGTAGCCCTGCTGCGAGGGAACTGCAGCGTCCGCAAGCAAAATCGCGGCGCAGGGTAAAGAGAGACGACAACTGGGGCAGATCGCCCCAGGGTGGCCGCGGCTGGGCGCCTGCCCCGGTGCGCCAGACGCGCCTTCAACGTCAATGGTGAACGCCGCACATATCACAAGCGACTTTGCAGACATAAAAAAACCGAGTCCTGAGACTCGGTTTTTTTCTACAGCTGCCGAAGTTACTCGGCGGCTTCCACTTCGCCAGTAACCGGACGGTCAACCAGCTCGACGTAAGCCATAGGGGCGTTGTCTCCAGCGCGGAAGCCGCACTTGAGAATGCGCAGGTAACCACCTTGACGAGTGGCATAGCGCGGGCCCAGATCATTGAACAGCTTGCCGACGATCGCCTTGGAGCGAGTGCGGTCAAAAGCCAGACGACGGTTAGCGACGCTGTCTTCCTTGGCCAGGGTGATCAGCGGCTCGGCAACGCGACGCAGTTCTTTGGCTTTCGGCAGGGTTGTCTTGATCAGTTCGTGCTCGAACAGCGACACCGCCATGTTCTGAAACATCGCCTTACGGTGAGCGCTTGTGCGGCTGAGATGACGGCCACTTTTACGATGACGCATGATTGAAATTCCTTACCAAACGATCAGTTCGGTGACTGTAGGCGATCAGGCCGTAGCCTTATCGTCCTTCTTGAGACTAGCCGGCGGCCAATTATCGAGGCGCATGCCAAGGGACAGACCACGGGAGGCAAGAACGTCTTTGATTTCAGTCAGAGACTTCTTACCCAGGTTCGGCGTTTTCAACAGCTCGACTTCGGTACGCTGAATCAGGTCACCGATGTAGTAGATGTTTTCTGCCTTGAGGCAGTTGGCCGAACGCACGGTCAGCTCCAGGTCATCAACCGGACGCAGCAGGATCGGATCGATCTCGTCTTCCTGCTCAACCACGACCGGCTCACTGTCACCCTTGAGGTCGACGAACGCGGCCAGCTGCTGCTGCAGAATGGTCGCGGCACGACGGATCGCCTCTTCAGGGTCCAGGGTTCCGTTGGTTTCCAGGTCGATGACCAGCTTGTCCAAGTTGGTACGCTGCTCAACACGAGCGTTTTCGACAACATAAGCGACGCGACGAACCGGGCTGAAGGTAGCGTCGAGCTGAAGACGGCCGATGCTACGGCTTTCATCTTCATCGCTCTGACGCGCGTCAGCCGGCTCGTAGCCACGGCCGCGAGCGACCTTCAGCTTCATGTTGATCGAGCCATTAGCCGCCAGATTGGCGATCAGGTGATCGCCATTGACGATTTCGACATCGTGATCCAGCTGGATATCGGCAGCGGTAACAGCGCCCGCGCCCTTCTTCACCAGGCTCAAGGTCACTTCATCACGGCCGTGCAGCTTGATGGCGATACCTTTGAGGTTCAGCAGGATTTCGATGACATCTTCCTGCACGCCCTCGATAGCGCTGTACTCGTGGAGCACACCGTCGATCTCAGCCTCGACCACAGCGCAGCCGGGCATGGAGGACAACAGAATACGACGCAGCGCGTTGCCCAGGGTATGACCGAAACCACGCTCGAGAGGCTCGAGGGTGATCTTGGCACGGGTCGGACTGACCACCTGCACATCGATATGGCGGGGGGTCAGGAACTCATTTACCGAAATCTGCATGGATACACCTATTTTCTAGCCCTTACTTGGAGTAGAGCTCGACAATCAGGTTTTCGTTGATGTCGGCGGACAGATCACTGCGAGCCGGAACACTCTTGAAAACACCGGATTTCTTGTCGGCATCTACTTCGACCCATTCAACGCGACCGCGCTGTGCGCACAGTTCCAGGGCTTGGGCGATACGCAGCTGGTTACGGCATTTTTCACGAACGGCAACGACGTCACCGGCCTTCACTTGGTAGGAAGGCACGTTCACGGTCTTGCCATTGACGCTGATTGCCTTGTGGGACACCAGCTGACGCGACTCGGCACGAGTAGAGCCGAAGCCCATGCGGTAAACCACGTTATCCAGACGGCATTCCAGCAGTTGCAGCAGGTTTTCGCCGGTAGCGCCCTTACGGCTGGCAGCTTCCTTGTAGTAACCGCTGAACTGGCGCTCAAGCACACCATAGATACGACGGACCTTCTGCTTTTCACGCAGTTGAGTACCGTAATCGGACAGACGTCCACGACGCTGACCATGCACACCTGGGGGGGTTTCGATGTTGCACTTCGATTCGAGCGCGCGTACACCACTCTTCAGAAAGAGATCGGTGCCTTCACGACGAGACAGTTTGCACTTGGGACCAATATAACGAGCCATTTCTCACTGTCTCCTGATTACACGCGGCGCTTCTTCGGCGGACGGCACCCGTTGTGCGGGATTGGCGTCACGTCGGTGATGCTGGCGATTTTATAACCACAGCCGTTCAAAGCACGAACAGCAGATTCACGACCCGGGCCTGGTCCCTTGACGTTGACGTCGAGGTTCTTCAGACCGTATTCCAGCGCAGCCTGGCCAGCGCGCTCGGCAGCGACCTGGGCAGCGAACGGCGTGCTCTTACGCGAGCCGCGGAAGCCGGAACCACCGGAAGTAGCCCAGGACAACGCGTTGCCCTGACGGTCGGTGATGGTGATGATGGTGTTGTTGAAAGACGCGTGGATGTGGGCGATGCCATCAACCACCGTCTTTTTGATTTTCTTACGAGGACGAGCAGCAGGTTTTGCCATGATTAGATTCCTGTCGATGCGCTAACGCGATTACTTGCGGATCGGCTTACGCGGACCCTTACGGGTGCGAGCGTTGGTCTTGGTGCGCTGACCGCGTACCGGCAGACCACGACGATGACGCAGGCCGCGGTAGCAACCCAGGTCCATCAAGCGCTTGATCTTCATGTTGACTTCGCGACGCAGGTCACCTTCAACGATGAACTTGGCCACTTCGCCACGCAGCAGTTCGACCTGCTCGTCGGAAAGATCCTTGATTTTTGCTGCCGGGTTTACACCGGTAGCTGCACAGATGGTCTGTGCACGAGTGCGACCGACACCATAGATGTAGGTCAGCGAGATAACAGTGTGCTTGTTATCCGGAATGTTTACGCCTGCAATACGGGCCATTCAGTGAAACTCCAATTGACAGCTACCCAACGCCCCGGAAGCCAAGAAAAGGGCGCGAGATACTAACGCTGTAATAACAAATAATCAACCCGGCAGCGCACTAGCTGCCGGGCCCGAGCCTTAGCCCAACAATCAGCCTTGGCGCTGTTTGTGACGCGGTTCTGCGCTGCAGATCACCCGAATAACGCCTTCGCGACGGACGATTTTGCAGTTGCGGCACAGTTTTTTGACCGATGCACGAACTTTCATGACCAACTCCTGGAACCTTATGGGCTGACTAGCGGAGCATTCCGCTGCCATAGCCCTTCAGATTGGCTTTTTTCATCAGGGAATCGTACTGATGAGACATGAGGTGCGATTGAACCTGGGACATGAAGTCCATAACAACCACAACCACGATCAGCAACGACGTCCCGCCAAGGTAGAACGGCACGTTTGCAGCCACCACAAGAAACTGCGGCAGCAAACATACAGCCGTCATGTACAGGGCGCCGAACATGGTCAAGCGAGTCAGCACACCATCGATGTAGCGCGCGGACTGCTCACCAGGACGAATCCCCGGGATAAACGCACCGGACTTCTTCAGGTTTTCCGCGACATCCTTCGGATTGAACATCAATGCCGTGTAGAAGAAGCAGAAGAAGATGATACCGGCGCTGAACAACAAGATATTCAGCGGCTGGCCAGGAGCGATGGCCTGAGAGATGTCAGCCAACCAGCTCATTTTCTCGGACTGCCCAAACCACTGCCCCAGCGATGCCGGAAACAGCAGAATGCTGCTAGCAAAAATCGCAGGGATGACCCCCGCCATATTCACTTTCAGCGGCAGGTGGCTCGTCTGCGCAGCAAAGACCTTCCGACCCTGCTGACGCTTCGCATAATGAACGGCTATTCGCCGCTGACCACGCTCGATGAATACCACGAACCCGATAATAGCGACCGCCAGCAGCCCGACAGCCAGCAGCGCGATGATATTGACATCGCCCTGCCGCGCAGACTCGAAGGATTGCCCCAGCGCACGCGGGATTCCTGCCACGATGCCGGCGAAGATCAACATGGAAATGCCGTTACCGACACCTCGCTCAGTGATCTGCTCACCCAACCACATCATGAACATGGCACCCGCCACGAACGTCGTGACCGCTACAAAGTAGAAGCCGAAGTCCGCACTGAACGCGACACCCTGACCAGCGAGCCCTACCGACATACCGATCGCCTGAACAAGCGCCAGCACCAGCGCACCGTAGCGCGTGTACTGGCTGATCTTGCGACGCCCGGCCTCGCCTTCCTTCTTCAACTGCTCCAGCTGGGGACTGACCGCAGTCATGAGCTGCATGATGATCGATGCCGAGATGTACGGCATGATCCCCAACGCAAAGATGCTCATGCGCTCCAGCGCACCACCGGAAAACATGTTGAACAGGCTAAGGATGGTCCCTTCGTTCTGACGGAACAGCTCGGCCAACCTGTCGGGATTGATACCCGGCACCGGGATGTGCGCGCCAACACGATAGACGATGATCGCCATCAGCAGAAAACGCAGACGAGCCCAGAGTTCAGACAGCCCGCCATTACTCAGAGCGGAGAGAGCACCTTGCTTAGCCATTTATTCCTCGAACTTGCCGCCAGCTGCTTCGATAGCCGCACGCGCACCTTTGGTGGCGGCGATGCCTTTCAGTGTTACAGCGCGACCAACCTCGCCCGACAGCATGATCTTCACCCGCTGAACGTTCTGGTTGATGACGTTGGCATCCTTGAGGCTCTGCACAGAAACGACGTCGCCTTCTACCTTGGCCAGCTCGGACGTACGCACTTCGGCGCGATCCATGGCTTTCAGCGAAACGAAGCCGAACTTTGGCAGACGGCGATGCAAGGGCTGCTGACCGCCTTCAAATCCGGGCGCGATCTTGCCGCCGGAGCGGGAAGTTTGACCCTTGTGACCACGACCACCGGTCTTGCCGAGGCCGCTACCGATGCCACGGCCCGGACGCAGCTTTTCGCGACGGGCGCCTGGCGCAGAACGCAAATCGTTCAGTTGCATGGCTTAGCCCTCCACACGGAGCATGTAATAAGCCTTGTTGATCATGCCGCGATTTTCAGGAGTGTCCTGAACTTCGACGGTGTGACCGATGCGACGCAGGCCGAGACCCTTGACGCACAGCTTGTGATTGGGGATACGACCGCTGACGCTTTTGATCAGCGTGACCTTGACGGTGTTAGCCATGATCAGGAAATCTCCTCAACGCTCTTGCCACGCTTGGCAGCGATCGACTCAGGCGACTGCATGGCCTTCAAGCCCTTGAAGGTGGCATGAACCACGTTCACAGGATTGGTAGAGCCGTAGCATTTCGCCAGGACGTTCTGCACGCCGGCCACTTCCAGGATGGCGCGCATCGCACCACCGGCGATGACACCGGTACCCTCGGAAGCAGGCTGCATGTACACCTTGGAAGCGCCATGCGCGGCCTTGGTGGCGTATTGCAGAGTGGTACCGTTCAGATCGACCTGAATCATGTTGCGGCGAGCCGCCTCCATGGCCTTCTGAATAGCAGCCGGCACTTCGCGGGACTTGCCACGACCGAAACCGACACGACCCTTACCATCACCCACCACGGTCAACGCGGTGAAAGTGAAGATACGGCCGCCTTTTACTGTTTTGGCGACGCGGTTAACTTGAACCAGCTTCTCAATGTAGCCTTCGTCGCGCTTTTGCTCGTTATATGCCATAACTTAGAACTCCAGCCCGCCTTCACGAGCAGCATCAGCCAGTGCCTTGACACGACCGTGGTACTTGAAGCCAGAACGGTCGAACGCCACCTGGGTGACACCTGCGGCCTTAGCACGCTCAGCGACCAGCTGACCAACTTTCTTGGCAGCGTCGACGTTGCCGGTGGCTCCGCCGCGCAGTTCTTTGTCGAGAGTCGAGGCGCAGGCCAGGACCTTGCCGCCGTCGGCCGAAAGGACCTGGGCGTAGATGTGCTGGGAAGAGCGGTACACACAAAGGCGTACGGTTTCCAGCTCGCGCATCTTCAGGCGTGCCTTGCGAGCGCGACGCAGACGAGTAACTTTCTTTACGCTCATTTGCTATGCCCTACTTCTTCTTAGCTTCTTTACGACGGACCACTTCGTCCGAGTAACGCACGCCTTTGCCTTTGTAAGGCTCAGGACGGCGGAAATCACGGATTTCAGCAGCCACCTGACCAACCAGTTGCTTGTCGACACCCTTGATCAGGATATCGGTCTGGCTGGGGGTCTCAGCGGTAACGCCTTGCGGCAGTTCATATTCCACCGGATGCGAGAAGCCGAGAGCCAGGGACAGCACTTGACCTTTGGCTTGCGCCTTGTAACCAACACCAACCAGCTGGAGCTTGCGCTCGAAGCCCTGGCTAACGCCGATCACCATGTTGTTAACCAGCGCACGGGTGGTACCGGCCATGGCACGGTTCTGCTGATCGCCATTACGCGCAGCAAAACGAAGCTCACCAGCCTCGTGAATAACTTCCACGGACGAGTGCACATTCAGCTCGAGAGTACCCTTGGCACCCTTTACCGAAAGCCGCTGACCAGACATGTTGAATTCAACACCGGCGGGCAGCTTGACGGGGTTCTTAGCAACGCGAGACATGCTTATCCCCCCTTAGAACACTGTGCAGAGCACTTCGCCGCCGACGCCAGCAGCGCGAGCAGCCCGATCAGTCATCACACCCTTGTTGGTGGACACGATCGAAACACCCAGACCGCCGCGAACCTTCGGCAACTGATCAACGGATTTGTACTGGCGAAGGCCAGGACGGCTTACGCGCTTGAGCTCCTCGATGACCGGACGGCCTTCGAAGTACTTAAGCTCGATAGACAGCTGCGGCTTGGCGTCGCTGCTGACGTTGTATCCTGCGATATAGCCTTCACCTTGAAGAACGTTGGCTACAGCCACCTTCAGGGTGGAAGACGGCATGCTTACGACGGACTTTTCGGCCATCTGGGCATTACGGATACGAGTTAGCATGTCCGCTAACGGGTCCTGCATACTCATGGGCTCTTGGCTCCTAAAACAAAAAAATAAGCCCGCTAGGGCTCGTGTCGCCAGACAGAACAGTCGACGCCTCGGGGCGTGACTCGGGCGAGCCGGACATTCTAGAGATAGTCCAGAAACGAATCAAGCCCCATAAGGGGCTTGATTGAAAACAGCGGGCCCGGCACATGGCCGGACCGCCATCTTACCAGCTGGCCTTGACCAGACCTGGTACATCACCGCGCATAGCGGCCTGACGCAGCATGTTACGTGCAAGACCGAACTTGCGATAAACACCATGCGGACGACCGGTCAATCGGCAGCGGTTACGCAGACGGGATGCGCTCGCATCACGCGGCTGCTTCTGCAGCGCAACCTGAGCTTCCCAACGCGCTTCCGGAGTGGACTCCGGGCTGGCGATGATCGCTTTGAGCGCGGCACGCTTCTGAGCGTACTTGGCAACCGTTTGCTGACGCTTCAGCTCGCGGTTCTTCATGCTTTGCTTAGCCATGCACCTACTCCAATCAGTTACGGAACGGGAAGTTGAAGGCACGTAGCAGCGCACGACCCTCATCATCCGTCCGAGCAGTAGTGGTCAGAGTGATATCCAGACCACGCAGGGCATCGATCTTGTCGTAATCGATTTCCGGGAAGATGATCTGCTCCTTCACGCCCATGCTGTAGTTGCCACGGCCGTCGAACGACTTGGCATTCAGGCCGCGGAAGTCGCGAACCCGAGGCAGGGAGATGGACAGCAGACGATCCAGGAATTCGTACATACGATCGCTGCGCAGGGTCACCTTGACGCCGATCGGCCAACCTTCGCGGACCTTGAAGCCAGCGATGGATTTGCGAGCGTGAGTCACGACGACCTTCTGGCCGGTGATCTTTTCAAGGTCAGCGACGGCGTTATCGATGATCTTTTTGTCACCGATCGCCTCGCCGAGCCCCATGTTAAGGGTGATCTTGGTGATGCGCGGAACTTCCATCACGTTGCCAAGCTGGAGCTCTTCCTTCAGCTTGGGAGCGATTTGCTTCCGATAAACTTCTTTTAGTCGTGCCATGGTTATCTACCTAGCAGTCTCAAGCTTCAACCGGCTTTTGGGTCGACTTGAAGACACGAATTTTCTTGCCGTCTTCAACCTTGAACCCAACGCGGTCAGCCTTGTTGGTTTCACCGTTGAAGATAGCGACGTTAGAGGCGTGCAATGGGGCCTCCTTCTCGACGATACCGCCCTGAACGCCCGACATCGGGTTCGGCTTGGTATGACGCTTGACCAGGTTGATACCACCGACGACCAGACGGTCGTCAGCGAGAACCCGAAGCACCTTACCGCGCTTGCCCTTGTCTTTGCCGGCGATGACGATGATCTCGTCGTTGCGACGAATCTTTTGCATGCGGCTTCTCCTTACAGCACTTCAGGCGCGAGCGAGACGATCTTCATGAACTTCTCGGAACGAAGTTCACGCGTCACCGGCCCGAAAATACGGGTGCCAATAGGCTCCTGCTTGTTGTTCAACAGAACAGCAGCATTGCCATCGAAGCGGATGATCGAGCCGTCCGGACGACGAACACCGTGACGGGTACGGACTACAACAGCAGTCATTACCTGGCCTTTCTTGACCTTGCCACGCGGAATCGCTTCCTTGACGGTAACCTTGATGATGTCGCCGATGCCGGCGTAACGGCGGTGCGAACCACCGAGCACCTTGATACACATGACGCGACGAGCGCCACTGTTATCCGCCACATCGAGCATTGATTGAGTCTGAATCATATAATTTCTCCGACCCCTAGCCCTTAGACTTCGACGGCACGTTCAACGACATCAACCAGCATCCAGCACTTGGTCTTCGCCAGCGGACGAGTCTCGCGGATAGTGACCTTGTCGCCAATACGGCACTGGTTGGTTTCGTCGTGGGCGTGCAGTTTGGTCGAACGCTTCACGTATTTACCGTAGATCGGGTGCTTGACGCGACGCTCGATCAGTACGGTGATGCTTTTGTCCATCTTGTCGCTGACGACGCGGCCAGTCAGCGTGCGGACAGTCTTTTCAACTTCAGCCATGATCACTTACCTGCCTGCTGGTTGAGCACAGTCTTGACACGAGCAATGTCGCGCTTGACCTGCGAGAGCAGGTGAGACTGCCCCAACTGGCCAGTTGCTTTCTGCATGCGCAGATTGAACTGGTCGCGCAGCAGCTCGAGCAGTTGCTCGTTCAGCTGCTGAGCGGATTTTTCACGAAGCTCATTCGCTTTCATCACATCACCGTCCGCTTAACAAAGGAGGTGGCGAGCGGCAGCTTTGCAGCAGCCAGGGCGAAAGCCTCACGCGCCAGCTCTTCGGAAACACCCTCGATCTCGTAGAGCACCTTGCCCGGTTGAATCTGGGCTACCCAGTACTCGACGTTACCCTTACCTTTACCCATCCGGACTTCCAGGGGCTTCTTGGTGACAGGCTTGTCGGGGAAGACGCGGATCCAGATCTTGCCGCCACGCTTCACGTGACGGGTCAACGCACGACGTGCGGACTCGATCTGACGCGCGGTGAGACGACCACGAGCGACAGACTTCAGAGCGAACTCGCCGAAGCTGACTTTGCTACCGCGCTGTGCCAGGCCACGGTTGTGACCGGTCATCTGCTTGCGGAATTTTGTACGCTTTGGTTGCAACATTTGGCGTACTCCTTACTTGGCAGCTTTTTTACGAGGCGCAGGCGCTTGCGGCTTGAGCTCTTCATGGCGACCACCAATTACTTCGCCTTTGAAGATCCAGACCTTAACGCCGATCACACCGTAGGTGGTGTGCGCTTCGTAGGTGTTGTAGTCGATATCGGCACGCAGGGTGTGCAGCGGCACACGACCTTCCCGATACCATTCTGTACGGGCGATTTCAGCCCCACCCAGACGACCGCTCACCTGGATCTTGATGCCCTTGGCACCAATGCGGATCGCGTTCTGTACGGCGCGCTTCATGGCGCGACGGAACATCACGCGACGCTCCAGCTGCTGAGCGACGTTCTGTGCTACCAACATTGCATCGAGTTCCGGCTTGCGGATTTCTTCGATGTTGATGTGCACCGGCACACCCATTTTCTTGGTCAGGTCCTGACGCAGCTTCTCGACATCCTCACCCTTCTTGCCGATCACGATGCCGGGACGAGCGGTGTGGATGGTGATGCGTGCTGTCTGAGCCGGACGATGGATATCGATACGGCTTACGGACGCGCTTTTTAGTTTGTCTTGGAGGTACTCACGTACGTTCAGATCTGCAAGCAGATAATCGGCGTACGTACGACCGTCTGCGTACCAGACGGAAGTGTGCTCCTTGACGATTCCCAGGCGAATGCCAGTGGGATGTACTTTCTGACCCATCTGATCGACTCCGTTACTTGTCCGCAACCTTGACAGTGATATGGCAAGACCGCTTGACGATGCGATCAGCGCGGCCTTTGGCACGCGGCATGATGCGCTTAAGCGAACGCCCTTCGTTGACGAAGACCGTGGAAACCTTCAGGTCGTCCACGTCAGCGCCTTCGTTGTGCTCGGCGTTGGCAACGGCCGACTCCAGCACTTTCTTCATGATCTCGGCGGCTTTCTTGCTGCTGAAAGCCAGCAGGTTGAGCGCTTCGCCCACCTTCTTCCCGCGGATCTGGTCGGCGACCAGGCGGGCTTTCTGGGCGGAGATGCGAGCGCCCGACAACTTAGCGGCTACTTCCATCTTTCCTTACCCCTTAGCGCTTGCCTTTCTTGTCCGCTACGTGCCCGCGATAAGTGCGGGTACCAGCGAACTCGCCGAGTTTGTGACCGACCATGTCTTCGCTCACGAGAACGGGAACATGTTGACGGCCGTTATGCACAGCGATGGTCAAACCGACCATTTGCGGCAGGATCATCGAACGACGCGACCAGGTCTTAACTGGCTTGCGATCATTCTTCTCCATCGCCACTTCGACCTTCTTCAATAGGTGAAGATCGATAAAAGGACCTTTTTTCAGAGAACGCGGCACTGTCGTATCCCTCTAGTTACTTGCGACGACGGACGATCATGTTATCGGTGCGCTTGTTAGAGCGAGTTTTCGCGCCCTTGGTTGGGAAGCCCCATGGCGACACCGGATGACGACCACCGGAGGTACGACCCTCACCACCACCGTGGGGGTGATCGACCGGGTTCATTGCCACACCGCGAACGGTCGGGCGAACGCCACGCCAGCGCTTGGCACCGGCCTTACCCAGCGAACGCAGGCTGTGCTCGGCATTCGAGACTTCGCCCAGGGTCGCACGGCATTCAGCCAGCACTTTACGCATCTCGCCGGAGCGAAGACGCAGGGTCACATAGGCACCTTCACGCGCAACCAGCTGAGCCGAAGCACCAGCGGAACGAGCGATCTGAGCACCCTTGCCCGGCTTGAGCTCGACACCGTGAACGGTGGAACCCAGCGGAATGTTGCGCAGCGGCAGGCTGTTGCCAGCCTTGATCGGCGCGTTGACGCCGGAAAGAAGCTGATCGCCAGCCGCCACGCCTTTCGGCGCGATGATATAGCGACGCTCACCGTCCGCGTACTTCAGCAGCGCGATATGAGCAGTACGGTTTGGATCGTATTCGACGCGCTCGACGATGGCAGGAATGCCATCCTTGTTGCGGCGAAAATCGACCAGACGGTAATGCTGCTTATGACCACCACCGATGTGGCGAGTGGTGATACGACCGTTGTTGTTACGACCGCCAGACTTCGACTTCTTCTCAAGCAGCGGAGCATAAGGAGCGCCTTTGTGCAGCTCCTGACCGACCACTTTGACCACAAAACGGCGGCCCGCGGAAGTCGGTTTGCATTTAACGATTGCCATGATGCACCCCTTCCTTACTCTGCGTTGCCGGAGAAATCGAGATCCTGGCCTGGCTGAAGCGCAATGTACGCTTTCTTCCAGTCGTTACGCTTGCCCAGCCCGCGAGCGGTGCGCTTGGTCTTGCCCTGAACATTCAGGGTGCTGACCTTGGCAACTTTCACGTTGAACAGGCTTTCGACGGCCTTCTTGATTTCCAGCTTGGTTGCATCAGTCGCAACCTTGAAAACGAACTGGCTCTTGCTGTCGGCCAGCATGGTTGCCTTCTCGGAGACGTGCGGACCAAGCAGGACTTTGAATACGCGTTCCTGGTTCATCCCAGCAGCTCCTCGAATTTCTTCACAGCCGACACGGTGATCAACACCTTGTCATAGGCGATCAGGCTGACAGGATCCGAACCCTGCACATCGCGTACATCGACGTGCGGCAGGTTGCGAGCTGCCAGATACAGGTTCTGGTCGACGGCGTCGGAAACGATCAGTACGTCGTTCAGACCCATGCCGGTCAGCTTGTTGGCCAGCAGTTTGGTCTTCGGGCTGTCGACAGCGAAGTCTTCAACCACGACCAGACGCTCGGAGCGAACCAGCTCGGAGAGGATGGAGCGCAGGGCTGCGCGATACATCTTCTTGTTGAGCTTCTGCTCGTGATTCTGAGGACGAGCTGCGAAGGTCACGCCACCGCCACGCCAGATCGGGCCACGCGAAGTACCAGCACGTGCACGGCCTGTGCCCTTCTGACGCCAGGGGCGCTTACCGCCACCGGATACATCGGAGCGAGTCTTCTGCTGCTTGCTACCCTGACGACCGCCAGCCATGTAGGCGACGACTGCCTGGTGCACCAGCGTCTCATTGAACTCACCACCAAAGGTTTGCTCGGAGACTTCGATGGCTTGTGCGCCATTAACATTCAATTGCATGTGAACTCCCCCTTACCCGCGAGCCTTGGCAGCCGGACGCACGACAACGTCACCGCCAGTGGCACCGGGCACTGCACCCTTGACCAACAGCAGATTACGCTCGGCATCGACACGCACGATTTCCAGGGACTGCACGGTTACGCGCTCGGCGCCCATGTGCCCGGACATCTTCTTGCCCTTGAAAACACGGCCTGGAGTCTGGCATTGGCCAATCGAACCCGGGACGCGGTGGGATACGGAGTTACCGTGGGTATTGTCCTGACCACGGAAGTTCCAGCGCTTGATGGTACCGGCAAAGCCTTTACCTTTGGACTGACCGGTGACATCCACCATTTGTCCAGCCTGGAAGATTTCAGCGCTGATCTGGTCACCAACCTGGAACTCCTCGCCTTCAAGGCGGAATTCCCAGACGCCACGACCAGCAGCAACGTTCGCCTTGGCGAAGTGACCAGCCTGAGCCTTGGTAACACGGGACGCGCGACGCTCACCCACTGTCACTTGAACAGCACGGTAGCCATCGCTTTCTTCATTCTTGAACTGAGTGACGCGATTCGGCTCGATCTCAATGACCGTAACCGGAATAGAGACACCATCTTCGGTGAAAACGCGGGTCATGCCGCATTTACGACCGACTACACCAATAGTCATGTTGTAACCTCTTGAGTGTACGGGGCTTTCACCCGCTATGGCCGCCCATTTCAGAGCGTTACACGACTAAAACTCGAAGTTTTAGCCGAGGCTGATCTGCACTTCCACGCCAGCCGCAAGATCAAGCTTCATCAGCGCATCGACAGTCTTGTCGGTCGGCTGGACGATATCCAGCACACGCTTATGAGTGCGGATCTCGTACTGGTCGCGCGCATCCTTGTTGACATGCGGAGAAACCAGAACAGTGAACCGCTCTTTGCGGGTCGGCAGTGGAATCGGACCACGCACCTGAGCACCAGTACGTTTCGCGGTTTCCACGATTTCCTGGGTTGATTGATCGATCAGGCGATGGTCAAAAGCCTTCAACCGAATACGGATTTGTTGGTTTTGCATTTTGACCTCAGACTCCAATTAGCCATCCCTACCAAACGCAATACGCCCGGTAAAAGGAGGCGCAATTGTACGGATGCGTCCAGGGGGTGTCAATAAATGATCAACAATAGAAAAAGGGCCCCAAGGGGCCCTTTCCGACATCGAATAATTTATTCGACGATCTTGGCAACCACGCCGGCACCAACGGTACGACCGCCTTCGCGAATCGCGAAGCGCAGACCGTCTTCCATGGCGATCGGCTTGATCAGGGTGACAACCATTTTCACGTTGTCGCCCGGCATGACCATCTCAACGCCTTCCGGCAGTTCGCACGAGCCGGTCACGTCAGTGGTACGGAAGTAGAACTGCGGACGGTAGCCCTTGAAGAACGGGGTGTGACGACCGCCTTCTTCCTTGGACAGAACGTACACTTCAGCTTCGAACTTGGTGTGCGGCTTGATGGTGCCCGGCTTGGCCAGAACCTGACCACGCTCGACGTCATCACGCTTGGTGCCACGCAACAGCACGCCACAGTTCTCACCTGCACGACCTTCGTCCAGCAGCTTGCGGAACATCTCGACACCGGTGCAGGTGGTCTTGGTGGTAGCACGCAGACCAACGATCTCGATTTCTTCCTGGACCTTGACGATGCCGCGCTCGACACGACCGGTCACAACGGTACCGCGACCGGAGATCGAGAACACGTCTTCGATCGGCATCAGGAACGGCTTGTCGATGGCACGAACCGGCTCAGGGATATAGGTATCCAGAGTCTCGACCAGCTTCTTGACCGCAGTGGTGCCCAGCTCGTTGTCGTCTTCGCCATTCAGCGCCATCAGCGCGGAGCCGATGATGATCGGCGTGTCGTCACCCGGGAAGTCATAGGTGGACAGCAGATCGCGAACTTCCATTTCGACCAGCTCGAGCAGCTCGGCGTCGTCGACCATGTCAGCCTTGTTCAGGAACACGACGATGTACGGAACACCTACCTGACGGGACAGCAGGATGTGCTCACGAGTCTGCGGCATGGGGCCGTCAGCAGCCGAGCAAACCAGGATCGCGCCGTCCATCTGGGCAGCACCGGTGATCATGTTCTTGACGTAGTCGGCGTGACCGGGGCAGTCAACGTGCGCGTAGTGACGGACGTTCGAGTCGTACTCTACGTGGGCAGTGTTGATGGTGATACCACGAGCCTTCTCTTCCGGCGCGCTGTCGATCTTGTCGAAATCGACACGAGCGGAGCCGAAAACTTCGGAGCACACACGGGTCAGAGCAGCAGTCAGAGTAGTCTTGCCATGGTCAACGTGACCAATGGTGCCAACGTTGACGTGCGGTTTGTTACGTTCGAATTTTTCTTTAGCCACGACAGTAAACCTCTTACTTAAAGGGCTGAATCAACCTTGTTTTTTAACGATGGCTTCGACGATGTTCGCCGGAGCCTCGGCGTATTTCGAGAATTCCATGGAGTAGCTGGCACGACCCTGGGACATGGAACGAACGTCGGTCGCATAACCGAACATTTCACCCAGCGGCACTTCAGCGCGGATAACCTTACCCGACACCGAATCTTCCATTCCCTGAATCAGGCCACGACGACGATTCAGGTCGCCCATCACGTCACCCATGTAGTCCTCAGGCGTTACAACTTCGACCTTCATGATCGGCTCAAGCACTACAGCACCGCCCTTCTGGGACAGCTGCTTGGTCGCCATGGAGGCAGCCACCTTGAACGCCATCTCGTTGGAGTCGACGTCGTGGTAAGAGCCATCGAAAACCGTGGCCTTCAGACCGATGAGCGGATAACCGGCAACGACGCCGTTCTTCATCTGCTCTTCGATGCCCTTTTGAATTGCCGGAATGTATTCCTTCGGAATGACACCACCGACGACTTCGTTAACGAACTGCAGCCCTTCCTGACCCTCGTCTGCAGGCGCAAAACGCACCCAGCAATGCCCGAACTGGCCACGACCGCCGGACTGGCGAACAAACTTGCCTTCGATTTCGCAAGACTTGGTGATCTTCTCGCGATAGGAGACCTGCGGCTTGCCGATGTTAGCGTCTACGTTGAACTCACGACGCATACGATCGACGAGAATATCCAGGTGCAACTCGCCCATACCGGAGATGATCGTCTGACCAGTCTCTTCGTCGGTCTTGACACGGAACGACGGGTCTTCCTGAGCCAGCTTGCCCAGTGCGATACCCATCTTTTCCTGGTCAGCCTTGGTTTTCGGCTCTACCGCTACCGAAATAACCGGCTCCGGGAAGTCCATGCGCTCAAGAATGATCGGCTTTTCGATCGAGCAGAGCGTGTCGCCCGTGGTGACATCCTTCATACCGATCAGCGCGGCGATGTCGCCCGCCCGGCACTCTTTGATCTCCTCACGCTGGTTGGCGTGCATCTGCACCATCCGCCCAACACGCTCTTTCTTGCCCTTGACCGAGTTCATCACCGAGTCACCGGAAGCAAGCACACCCGAGTAGACACGGGCGAACGTGAGCGTACCAACGAACGGATCGGTCGCGATCTTGAACGCCAGCGCCGAGAACGGCTCGGCGTCATCTGCATGACGCTCGTCGGTCTCTTCCTCGTTATCTGGATTGACACCCTGAATAGCCGGGATCTCAGTCGGAGCAGGCAGGAAATCGATAACCGCATCAAGAACCAGCGGCACGCCTTTGTTCTTGAACGACGAGCCACAGACGGCCGGAACGATTTCACAAGCAATGGTGCGCTGACGCAGACCTTCCTTGATCTCTTCGTTCGACAGCTCGCCGCCCTCGAGGTACTTGTTCATCAGCTCTTCGTTAGCCTCGGCAGCCGCCTCGACCATGTTGGAGCGATACTCTTCCGCCATGCTGAGCAGTTCGGCAGGGATCTCTTCCTCACGATAGGACGTACCCTTGTCCTCTTCGTTCCAGTAGATCGCCTTCATCTTGATCAGGTCGATCTGGCCTTGGAAGTTATCCTCGGCACCGATCGCCAACTGCACCGGCACCGGCGTATGACCGAGACGCTGCTTGATCTGCCCCACCACGCGCAGGAAGTTAGCGCCAGCGCGGTCCATCTTGTTGACGTACACGATGCGCGGAACGCCATACTTGTTGGCTTGGCGCCAGACGGTCTCGGACTGCGGTTCAACGCCGGAAGTACCACAGAACACCACGACCGCACCGTCAAGCACGCGCAGCGAGCGCTCAACCTCGATGGTGAAGTCAACGTGACCGGGGGTATCGATGACGTTTACGCGGTACTTGTCGTACTGACCACGCGAACCCTGCCAGAAGGTAGTCACAGCAGCGGAGGTAATGGTGATACCGCGCTCTTGCTCCTGCACCATCCAGTCAGTGGTCGCTGCACCGTCGTGCACTTCGCCCATCTTGTGGCTGAGGCCTGTGTAGAACAGAATCCGCTCCGTAGTGGTGGTCTTACCTGCGTCCACGTGGGCGCAGATACCAATATTACGGTAGCGGTTAATCGGAGTATTACGAGCCATAAAGCCCTCGCGAGTTGTTGACGCTGAATTTAGAAGCGGTAGTGCGAGAAGGCCTTGTTGGCTTCAGCCATGCGATGCACATCTTCACGCTTCTTGACAGCAGCGCCTTTACCTTCAAATGCATCCACCAGCTCACCAGCAAGACGCAGAGCCATGGACTTCTCGCCACGCTTGCGCGCGGCATCCACCAGCCAGCGCATAGCCAGGGCGTTACGACGGGACGGACGAACTTCGACCGGAACCTGGTAAGTCGCACCACCTACGCGGCGGGACTTCACTTCGACCAGCGGAGCGATGGCGTCGAGTGCTTTTTCGAAGATTTCCAGGGGATCGCTGTTCTTGCGCTCTTTGACCTTGTCCAGAGCCCCATAAACGATGCGCTCGGCAACGGCTTTCTTGCCGCTTTCCATCACGTGGTTCATGAACTTGGCAAGGATCAGACTTCCGTACTTCGGATCGTCAAGGATCTCGCGCTTGGCTGCTACACGACGTCTTGGCATTGATAAGCCCTCAAACGGTCTTCAGGTTAGCTCGGGACTATAACGACGAGGTTACGCCCGACCTTACTCTTATCGACTCAGATAAATAAAAATACGATTACTTCGGACGCTTGGCGCCGTACTTGGAACGGCCCTGCTTACGATCCTTGACACCGGAAGTATCCAGAGAACCGCGCACGGTGTGGTAGCGAACACCCGGAAGGTCTTTTACACGACCGCCGCGGATCAGCACGACACTGTGCTCTTGCAGGTTGTGACCTTCACCACCGATATAGGAGGCGACTTCAAAACCGTTGGTCAGGCGAACACGACATACTTTACGCAGTGCAGAGTTCGGTTTCTTTGGCGTGGTGGTGTACACACGAGTGCACACGCCACGGCGTTGCGGGCAGTTCTGCAGCGCAGGGACGTCGCTCTTCTCGACGACGCGCTTGCGCGGCTGGCGTACCAGCTGGTTAATCGTTGCCATCTACTAGCTCCACTGTTGTCTTTCGACACAAACGAAAAATGGCAGGGCGCAAAGCCCCGCCAAATTAGGGGTACAAGAGTCTAAAGAGCTTCTTGTACGCCGTCAAGGCGCGCCCCGACCCAAGCCGAGGCGACCTTAATCAGTTGCCGCTGGAATTGAGCGCCTCGGTCAGCGCTGCTTCCACTTCGTCCGCACTCACACGCACCGGCTTTTCAGCATCACGCTTGCGCTTGCGCTCGCTGTGATATTGCAGGCCGGTACCGGCCGGAATCAGGCGACCCACCACGACGTTCTCTTTCAGGCCACGCAGGTAGTCGCGCTTGCCGGTAACGGCGGCCTCGGTCAGCACGCGAGTAGTCTCCTGGAACGATGCCGCCGAAATGAACGACTCGGTCGACAGCGAGGCCTTGGTGATACCCAGCAGTACCCGCACGTACTTGGAACTGAACTTGTCGTCCCCGGAGAGGCGCTCGTTCTCTTCCAGCACCTGGGTGAGCTCCATCTGGTCGCCCTTGATGAAGCTGGAGTCACCGGACTCAGCCACCTCAACCTTGCGCAGCATCTGCCGCAGGATGGTCTCGATGTGCTTGTCGTTGATCTTCACACCCTGCAGGCGGTACACGTCCTGGATCTCGTTGACGATGTACTTGGCCAGCGCGCTGACACCCAGCAGACGCAGGATATCGTGCGGGTTGCTTGGACCGTCGGAGATGACCTCGCCCTTGTTCACCTGTTCGCCTTCGAAGACGTTCAGATGACGCCACTTCGGAATCAGCTCCTCGTACGGATCGGTTCCGTCCGTCGGTGTGATGACCAAGCGACGCTTGCCCTTGGTTTCCTTGCCGAAGGAAATCGTACCGCTGATTTCGGCCAGAATGGACGGCTCCTTCGGACGACGCGCTTCGAACAGATCCGCCACGCGCGGCAGACCACCGGTGATGTCGCGGGTCTTGGAGGTTTCCTGGGGGATACGTGCAATGACGTCACCCACGTTGATCTCCGCGCCATCCGCAACACCGACCAATGCGTTAGCCGGCAGGAAGTACTGGGCCGGAACGTCGGTACCCGGCAGCAACAGCTCCTTGCCATTGGCATCGACCATCTTGATCGCCGGACGAATATCCTTGCCGGAAGCAGGACGATCCTTCGGATCCATCACCTCGATGTTGGTCAGACCGGTGAGTTCGTCGGTCTGACGCTTGATGGTGATGTTCTCCTCCATGCCGGCGAAGGTCACGATACCCTTCATCTCGGTCACGATCGGGTGGGTGTGCGGATCCCACTTGGCCACCACGCTACCAGCATCGACCTTGTCACCTTCCTTGATGGAAATGACCGCACCGTACGGCAGCTTGTAGCGCTCGCGCTCACGACCGTAATCGTCCGCTACCGCCAGCTCGCCGGAACGCGATACCGCGATCAGCGCACCGTCGGCTCGCTCGACGTACTTGAGGTTATGCAGACGGATGGTACCGCCGTTCTTGACCATCACGTTGTCGACCGCGGAGGTCCGGCTCGCCGCACCACCGATGTGGAAGGTACGCATGGTCAGCTGGGTACCCGGCTCACCGATCGACTGGGCAGCGATGACACCGACCGCCTCGCCGATGTTGACCAGATGGCCACGCGCCAGGTCACGACCATAGCACTTGGCGCAGATGCCGTAGCGCGTCTCACAGCTGATCGGCGAGCGTACGATCACTTCGTCGATACTGTTCAGCTCGATGAAGTCGACCCACTGCTCGTCGATCAGGGTACCAGCCGGGACCAGTACATCGTCGCTGCCGGGCTTGAGTACGTCACGCGCGATGACACGACCCAGTACACGCTCGCCCAACGGCTCGACGACGTCACCGCCCTCGATGTGCGGGGTCATATGCAGGCCCTGCTCGGTGCCGCAGTCGATTTCCGTCACCACCAGATCCTGCGCGACGTCGACCAGGCGACGAGTCAGGTAACCGGAGTTCGCGGTTTTCAGCGCGGTATCCGCCAGACCCTTACGAGCGCCGTGGGTGGAGATGAAGTACTGCAGCACGTTCAGACCCTCACGGAAGTTCGCCGTAATCGGCGTCTCGATGATCGAGCCGTCCGGCTTGGCCATCAGGCCACGCATACCGGCCAGCTGGCGAATCTGGGCAGCGGAGCCCCGCGCACCGGAGTCAGCCATCATGTACATCGAGTTGAACGAGTCCTGTTCGGCTTCGTTGCCGTCGCGGTCGATGACCTTCTCTTTCGAGAGGTTGGCCATCATCGCCTTGGACACTTCGTCGTTGGCCTTGGACCAGAGGTCGATGACCTTGTTGTACTTCTCGCCCTGAGTCACCAGGCCGGAGGCGTACTGTGATTCGATTTCCTTCACTTCCTCGGTCGCGGCGTCGATGATGCGCGCCTTCTCTTCCGGGATAACGAAGTCATTGACGCCGATCGACACACCGGAGATCGTCGAATAGGCGAAACCGGTATACATCAGCTGGTCGGCGAAGATGACGGTGTCCTTCAGACCAACGGTGCGGTAGCACAGGTTGATCAGCTTGGAGATCGCCTTTTTCTTCATCGGCTGATTGACCACATCGAACGGCAGGCCAGCCGGAACCACCTGGAACAGCAGCGCACGGCCGACAGTGGTGTCGACGATGCGAGTGTTCTTGGTGATCGAGCCGTCGCGATCCTTGATGGTCTCATTGATCCGCACTTTGACGCGGGCGTGCAGCGACGCTTCGCCGGCGCGGAACACGCGGTCGACTTCCTGCAGGTCAGCGAACACACGACCTTCGCCCTTGGCATTGATGGCCTCACGGGTCATGTAATACAGACCCAGAACCACGTCCTGCGACGGCACGATGATCGGCTCGCCGTTGGCCGGCGACAGGATGTTGTTGGTCGACATCATCAGCGCGCGCGCTTCGAGCTGGGCTTCCAGCGTCAGCGGCACGTGAACGGCCATCTGGTCACCGTCGAAGTCGGCGTTGTACGCGGCGCAGACCAGCGGATGCAGCTGGATCGCCTTGCCTTCGATCAGGACCGGCTCGAACGCCTGGATACCCAGACGGTGGAGCGTCGGTGCGCGGTTGAGCAGCACGGGATGTTCGCGGATGACTTCAGCCAGAACGTCCCAGACTTCAGGCAGTTCGCGCTCGACCATCTTCTTGGCGGCTTTGATGGTGGTCGCCATGCCACGCATTTCCAGCTTGCCGAAAATGAACGGCTTGAACAGCTCGAGGGCCATCTTCTTCGGCAGACCGCACTGGTGCAAACGCAGGGTCGGGCCCACGGTAATAACCGAACGACCGGAATAGTCCACGCGCTTGCCGAGCAGGTTCTGACGGAAACGCCCCTGCTTGCCCTTGATCATGTCGGCCAGGGACTTCAGCGGGCGCTTGTTGGAACCGGTGATGGCGCGGCCACGACGACCGTTGTCGAGCAGTGCGTCGACGGCCTCCTGCAGCATGCGCTTTTCGTTGCGCACGATGATGTCCGGCGCCGACAGGTCGAGCAGGCGCTTGAGACGGTTGTTACGGTTGATCACGCGGCGATACAGATCGTTGAGATCCGATGTCGCGAAGCGGCCGCCGTCGAGCGGAACCAGCGGACGCAGATCCGGCGGCAGTACCGGCAGAACGGTGAGTACCATCCACTCCGGCAGGTTGCCCGAGCCATGGAAGGCTTCCATCAGCTTCAGACGCTTGGACAGCTTCTTGATCTTGGTTTCCGAGTTGGTCTGCGGAATCTCTTCGCGCAGCCGACCAATCTCGTGCTCCAGATCGATTTCGTGCAGCAGCTCGCGCACGGCTTCGGCGCCCATGCGCGCGTCGAAGTCGTCACCGAACTCTTCGAGGGCTTCGAAGTACTGCTCGTCATTGAGCAACTGGCCCTTTTCCAGAGTCGTCATGCCCGGATCGATGACCACGTAGCTCTCGAAATAGAGTACGCGCTCGATGTCACGCAGGGTCATGTCCAGCAGCAGGCCGATACGGCTCGGCAGCGACTTCAGGAACCAGATGTGAGCGACCGGCGAAGCCAGTTCGATATGCGCCATGCGCTCGCGACGAACCTTGGCCAGCGCGACTTCGACACCACACTTCTCACAGATCACGCCGCGGTGCTTGAGGCGCTTGTACTTGCCGCACAGGCACTCGTAGTCCTTGACCGGGCCAAAAATCTTGGCGCAGAACAGGCCGTCACGCTCGGGCTTGAACGTACGGTAGTTGATGGTCTCTGGCTTCTTGACCTCGCCAAAGGACCAGGAACGGATCATCTCGGGCGAAGCCAATGCAATCTTGATGGCATCGAACTCTTCGATTTGACCCTGGTTTTTCAACAGATTCAGCAAGTCTTTCAAGGCCTTTCCTCCTCACGGACCTGCGGTGAGCGGCTGATGCCGGTCACCGCATCGCGGTGCGTGGTTATTCGGTTTCCAGATCGATGTCGATACCGAGCGAGCGGATCTCTTTGATCAACACGTTGAAGGATTCCGGCATGCCGGGCTCCATACGGTGATCGCCGTCCACGATGTTCTTGTACATCTTGGTCCGCCCGTTCACGTCGTCCGACTTGACCGTGAGCATTTCCTGCAGGGTGTAGGCGGCGCCATAGGCTTCCAGCGCCCAGACCTCCATCTCCCCGAAACGCTGGCCACCGAACTGCGCCTTACCGCCCAGCGGCTGCTGGGTAACCAGGCTGTAGGAACCGGTGGAACGCGCATGCATCTTATCGTCGACCAGGTGGTTCAGCTTCAGCATGTACATGTAGCCGACAGTGGTGGTGCGCTCGAACTTGTTACCGGTGCGGCCGTCGTACAGCTGCATCTGACCACTTTCCGGCAAATCGGCCAGCTTCAGCATGGCCTTGATTTCGCGCTCCTTGGCGCCGTCGAATACCGGCGTCGCCATTGGCACACCGCCACGCAGGTTCTTCGCCAGATCCAGGATTTCCTGGTCGCTGAAGCTTTCCAGGTTCTCCTGGCGCCCACCGATCTCGTTGTAGATCTCGGTCAGGAACTTGCGCAGCTCGGCGACCTTGCGCTGCTCTTCGAGCATGCGGTTGATCTTCTCGCCCAAGCCCTTGGCCGCAAGGCCCAGGTGGGTTTCAAGGATCTGACCGACGTTCATACGCGAAGGTACACCCAGCGGGTTCAACACGATGTCGACCGGCGTGCCGTTGGCATCGTGCGGCATGTCTTCGACCGGCATGATCACCGAGACAACACCCTTGTTACCGTGACGACCGGCCATCTTGTCGCCCGGCTGGATACGCCGCTTGATGGCCAGATAGACCTTGACGATCTTCAGCACGCCCGGCGCCAGGTCATCGCCCTGCTGCAGCTTGCGCTTCTTGTCCTCGAACTTGTCGTCGAGCAGCTGACGGCGATCGGACAGGTAGGCCTGAGCCTTTTCCAACTGCTCGTTCAGCGCATCTTCGGCCATACGCAGCTTGAACCACTGACCATGCTCCAGACCGTCGAGCATCTCGTCGGTAATGACCGCGCCCTTCTTCAGACCGGCCCCACCCTCAACGGTCGCACCGACCAGGGCGGAACGCAGACGCTCGAACGTGGCGCCTTCGACAATGCGGAACTCCTCGTTGAGGTCCTTGCGGATCTCGTCGAGCTGCATCTTTTCGATGGCCAGTGCACGGGAGTCACGCTCGACGCCGTCACGGATGAACACCTGAACGTCGATGACCGTACCCTTGGTGCCGGTCGGCACGCGCAGGGACGTATCCTTCACGTCGGAAGCCTTCTCACCGAAGATCGCGCGCAGCAGCTTCTCTTCCGGAGTCAGTTGGGTTTCGCCTTTTGGCGTGACCTTGCCGACCAGGATGTCGCCCGCCCCGACCTCGGCACCGACATAGACGATACCCGCCTCGTCCAGCTTGTTCAGCGCAGCCTCACCCACGTTAGGGATGTCCGCGGTGATTTCTTCTGGGCCGAGCTTGGTATCACGAGATACGCAGGTCAGTTCCTGAATGTGAATGGTGGTGAAGCGGTCTTCCTGGACCACACGCTCGGACAGGAGGATGGAGTCTTCGAAGTTGTAGCCGTTCCACGGCATGAACGCGACGCGCATGTTTTGACCAAGCGCCAGTTCACCCATGTCGGTGGACGGGCCGTCCGCCATGATGTCGCCGCGCTCAACCACGTCGCCCTTGCTCACCAGCGGACGCTGGTTGATGCAGGTGTTCTGGTTGGAGCGGGTGTACTTGGTCAGGTTGTAGATGTCGACGCCGGCTTCACCGGTTTCGACTTCCGCATCATGCACACGCACAACCACACGGCTGGCATCGACCGAATCGATCACACCGCCACGACGAGCCACGACGCACACACCGGAATCGCGCGCGACGTTGCGCTCCATACCGGTACCGACCAGCGGCTTGTCCGAACGCAGGGTCGGCACCGCCTGACGCTGCATGTTCGAACCCATCAAGGCACGGTTGGCGTCGTCGTGCTCGAGGAACGGAATCAACGAAGCGGCAACGGAAACAACCTGCTTCGGCGATACGTCCATCAGCGTCACGTCTTCTGGCGCCTTGACCGTGAACTCGTTCTGATGGCGGACAGCAACCAGTTCGTCGACCAGCTTGCGGCCGTCCAGCTTGGCGCTGGCCTGCGCGATCACATGGTCCGCCTCTTCGATCGCCGAGAGGAACACGATCTCGTCGGTCACCTCGCCTTCCTTCACGACGCGGTACGGGCTTTCCAGGAAGCCGTACTGGTTGGTGCGGGCATAGGCGGCCAACGAGTTGATCAGACCGATGTTCGGACCTTCAGGGGTTTCGATCGGGCACACGCGGCCGTAATGGGTCGGGTGCACGTCGCGGACTTCGAAGCCGGCACGCTCACGAGTCAGACCGCCCGGGCCGAGCGCAGAGACACGACGCTTGTGGGTGATCTCGGAGAGCGGGTTGTTCTGGTCCATGAACTGCGACAGCTGGCTCGAGCCGAAGAATTCCTTGACCGCCGCCGCTACCGGCTTGGCGTTGATCAGGTCCTGCGGCATCAGGCCTTCGCTTTCGGCCATCGACAGACGTTCCTTGACCGCACGCTCGACGCGCACCAGGCCAACACGGAACTGGTTTTCGGCCATCTCGCCTACGCAGCGCACGCGGCGGTTACCCAGGTGATCGATGTCATCCACGACGCCTTTGCCGTTGCGGATGTCGACCAGGGTCTTCAGCACCGCAACGATGTCTTCACGGCTAAGCACGCCGGAACCTTCGATTTCGGTGCGACCGATACGACGGTTGAATTTCATCCGGCCGACGGCAGACAGGTCGTAACGCTCCGACGCGAAGAACAGGTTGTTGAACAGCGTCTCGGCGGCGTCCTTGGTTGGCGGCTCGCCAGGACGCATCATGCGATAGATTTCCACCAGGGCTTCGAGCTGGTTGGTGGTCGAATCGATCTTCAGCGTGTCGGAAATGAACGGACCGCAGTCGATGTCATTGGTGTACAGGGTTTCGAAACGTACGACCTGGGCCTTGACCAGCTTGGCCAGAACTTCGACGGTCAGCTCCGTGTTGCACTCTGCGATGATCTCGCCGGTCGCCGGATGCACGATGGCCTTGGCCGTGGTGCGACCCAGGACGTACTCCATCGGCATCTCAAGTGCCTTGATACCGGATTTGTCGAGCTGATTGATGTGGCGCGCGGTAATGCGGCGGCCTTGCTCGACGATCACTTTGCCGTTCTCGTCCTTGATATCGAAGGACGCGATCTCACCGCGCAGACGCTGCGGGACCAGCTCCAGGCTCAGGGTCTCGCCCTTCACATGGAAGACGTTGGTATCGTAGAACGCATCGAGGATTTCTTCGGTGCTGTAGTTCAACGCACGCAGCAGCACCGAAGCTGGCAGCTTACGGCGACGGTCGATACGCACGAACACCGCATCCTTGGGATCGAACTCGAAATCGAGCCAGGAGCCACGGTAAGGAATGATACGAGCGGAATACAGCAACTTGCCGGAACTGTGGGTCTTGCCACGATCGTGATCAAAGAAGACGCCCGGCGAGCGGTGCAGCTGAGACACGATGACGCGCTCGGTACCGTTGATGATGAAGGTACCGTTCTCGGTCATCAGGGGGATTTCCCCCATATAGACTTCTTGCTCTTTGATGTCCTTGATCGCTTTGCTCGACGATTCCTTATCGAAAATGATCAGGCGAACTTTCACTCGCAGCGGCACAGCAAAGGTTACGCCGCGTAGCACACATTCTTTAACGTCGAAAGCCGGGTCGCCCAGACGATAGCCGACGTATTCCAACGCTGCATTGCCGGAATAGCTGATTATCGGAAAAACGGATTTGAAGGCTGCATGCAAGCCAATATCGCGGAACTGATCCTTGGTCGCTCCCGCCTGCAGGAATTCGCGATACGAATCCAGCTGGATGGCCAAAAGATACGGCACGTCCATTACGTGCGGTAACTTGCTAAAGTCCTTGCGGATTCGTTTTTTCTCAGTGTATGAGTAAGCCATCAGCGTTCCCCAGCTTGGTCACCTGCTTGTTTGGCCTCTCCCGACGGGAGCAGCCAGAAAATCGTGCGAATCCCTTGATTCGCGCCGCCCATTGGGCGGTTTTCCGTTTCGACCGCTCGATAAACATCATGCGGCTATAACGGAAAAAGGCCGGTGGCAAAAGCCACCAGCCATCAGCCTTATGCGAGACGCTTCGGCTGCAGACGCAAGGTCGTGCTTACTTGAGCTCGACTTTGGCGCCAGCTTCTTCCAGAGCCTTCTTGGCGGCTTCGGCCTCTTCCTTGGAAACGCCTTCCTTCACGACGCCAGGAGCGCCGTCTACGACGGCCTTGGCTTCTTTCAGGCCCAAGCCGGTCAGCTCGCGAACAGCCTTGATCACGTTTACTTTCTTGTCGCCAGCTTCAGCCAGGACAACGGTGAACTCGGTCTGCTCTTCAGCAGCAGCGGCAGCCGGGCCAGCGGCCGCGACGGTAGCAGCAGCGGCAGTGACGCCGAACTTCTCTTCCATTGCCTTGATCAGTTCAACAACCTGCATCACGGACATTTCGGAAACGGCGTTGATGATGTCTTCGTTGGTCAGAGCCATGACTCTAGTTCCTGTATATAGGTGACGGCCTGCGGCCATCTAAATCAAAAGAAATTCGAAGTTGCCTCGCATGCCTTAGGCTGCGGCGGCTTCCTTCTGGTCGCGAACGGCCGCCAGAGTACGAGCCAGCTTGCTGGTAGCGCCTTGCATCACGCTCATCAGCTGCGAAATCGCCTCGTCGTAGGTCGGCAGGGTTGCCAAAGCGTCGATCTGGTTGGCTGCGATGAACTGACCCTCGAACGCAGCAGCCTTGATCTCGAACTTGTCCTGACCCTTGGCGAACTCCTTGAAGATGCGAGCGGCAGCGCCCGGATGTTCGTTGGAGAATGCAATAAGGGTCGGGCCCTTGAACACGTCGTTGAGCACATCATATTGAGTGCCTTCAACGGCGCGGCGCAGCAGGGTGTTACGTACGACACGCACGTAAACACCCGCGTCGCGGGCCTCTTTACGGAGTCCGGTCATGGCTCCCACGGTCACGCCACGGGCATCGGCCACGACAGCGGAAAGGGCAGCTTTGGCAGCCTCGTTGACTTCAGCGACGATGGCCTTCTTGTCTTCGAGTTTGATTGCCACGGGTTTTTACTCCTGGATGTTACCGGTTCGCCCAGTCAAGACCGGGCGGGTTTTGGTGTCTGATTCGGTACGAATCGGGAGCACCTCTGCGTAGGCTTAAAAACAGTGCTTTTTGGTTTAAGACTTGCGTCGCCTACGGTCTTGGATAGCCCCCGCCAGGCAGGGACCCCAATCTGTCGCGCCCTGACAAACAGGGCGCTTTTAATGCTTTACGCTTCCAGGGAAGCCTGATCGATGACCAGCCCCGGTCCCATCGTGGTGCTCAGGGTTACGCGCTTGACATAGATGCCTTTGGAGGTGGACGGCTTCAGACGCTTCAGGTCCGACAGCAGCGCCTCGACGTTCTGCTTCAGCTGTGCAGCCTCAAAGCCCACCTTGCCAACGGAGGTATGAATGATGCCGTTCTTATCGGTACGGAAACGCACCTGACCAGCTTTGGCATTCTTGACTGCAGTCGCAACGTCCGGCGTCACGGTGCCGACTTTCGGGTTCGGCATCAGTCCGCGCGGGCCAAGAATCTGACCCAACTGACCAACCACACGCATGGCGTCCGGAGAAGCAATGACCACGTCATAGTTCAGGTCACCGCCCTTCATCTCGGCAGCCAGTTCATCCATGCCAACGCGGTCGGCGCCGGCAGCCAAAGCGGCCTCAGCAGCCGGCCCCTGCGTGAATACAGCAACACGAACGGTTTTACCGGTGCCGTTCGGCAGAACGGTAGCACCACGTACAACCTGATCGGACTTGCGAGGATCCACGCCCAGGTTAATGGCGATGTCGAAGGACTCGGTAAACTTGACAGCGGACAGCTGAGACAACAGCGTCGCGGCGTCTTCGAACGAGTACTGCTTGCCAGCTTCAATCTTCTCGGCGAAAGCCTTCTGGCGCTTGGTCAACTTAGCCATTACACACCCTCCACGTTCAGGCCCATGCTGCGTGCGGAGCCGGCGATGGTGCGCACGGCTGCCTCAAGATCAGCAGCGGTAAGATCGGCGTTCTTGGTCTTCGCGATCTCTTCCAGCTGAGCACGAGTAACGGTGCCGACTTTCTGGGTGTTCGGACGAGCAGAACCGCTAGTGATGCCTGCGGCCTTCTTCAGCAGAACGGCGGCAGGCGTACTCTTGGTCTCGAAGGTAAAGCTGCGATCGCTGTAGACGGTGATGATCACCGGAGTCGGCAGACCGGGCTCTTGACCTTGAGTGCGGGCATTGAATGCCTTGCAGAATTCCATGATGTTAACACCATGCTGACCCAGGGCAGGGCCAACTGGCGGCGACGGGTTGGCCTGACCGGCCTTTACCTGAAGCTTGATATAAGCTTGAATCTTCTTAGCCATAACTACTCCGTTCTGGGTGCTAGCGCCTTGCGGCTCCCCTGTTTGCCTGAATATCCCAGTGACGACAAAACCCCGCAGCCAGCAGCAGCGGGGTGTGGGATGCTTGTTTCAGCTAGACCTTTTCGACCTGACTGAACTCCAACTCTACCGGTGTCGAGCGACCAAAAATAAGCACCGCAACTTGAATCCGGCTCTTCTCGTAGTTGACTTCTTCGACGACGCCATTGAAGTCCGCGAAAGGGCCATCAGCCACGCGAACAACCTCACCCGGCTCGAATAGCGTCTTGGGTTTCGGCTTGTCGCTTCCATCCGCCACACGACGGAGAATCGCCTCGGCTTCCTTATCGGTAATCGGCGCCGGCTTGTCAGCCGTGCCACCGATAAAGCCCATCACGCGAGGCGTATCCTTGACCAAGTGCCATGCGCCTTCGGCCATATCCATCTGCACGAGCACGTAGCCGGGGAAGAACTTGCGCTCACTTTTGCGCTTCTGCCCGTTACGCATCTCAACCACTTCTTCAGTGGGGACCAGGATTTCGCCGAAATGATCTTCCATACCGGCAAGCTTTATACGCTCGACCAGCGAGCGCATGACGTGCTTCTCGTAACCCGAGTAAGCATGAACCACATACCAGCGCTTAGCCACGGAACACCCTTAACCTACAACCATGGAAACCAGCCAACCGAGCAGGGAATCAAGCCCCCACAACAGCAGCGCCATAACCAGCACAACAGCCACGACAATCAATGTGGTCTGAGTGGTTTCTTGACGGGTCGGCCAAACGACCTTGCGAATCTCAACGCGCGCCTCTTTCAACAGCACAAAGAAGGAGCGACCTTTTGACGTCTGCAGCGCCACATAAGCAGCGACCACAGCAAGCGCGAGCAACGCGAGAACTCTATACAGAATCGGCTCTGCGGAGTAAAACTGATTACCCACCACCGCCACAACAACCAAAGCAGCCACAACAAGCCACTTCACCAGATCGAAGCGCGTGTCCTTGGCTTCTGCTTTGACATTCATCTGCTAGAACCCTGTAAATACTGCCAAATTCGATATTGAAGTTGGCAGGCCAGGAGGGAATCGAACCCCCAACCTGCGGTTTTGGAGACCGCCGCTCTGCCAATTGAGCTACTGGCCTAACAAGAGTCAGGCCGACTATTATGCCGGCCCGAATGAATCAGATCAATCGATTATTCGATGATCTTCGCAACAACACCAGCACCGACGGTACGACCACCTTCACGAATCGCGAAGCGCAGGCCATCTTCCATCGCGATCGGAGCGATCAGAGTGACAACCATCTTGATGTTGTCGCCCGGCATGACCATCTCGACGCCTTCTGGCAGCTCGCAGTTACCGGTCACGTCCGTGGTACGGAAGTAGAACTGAGGACGGTAGCCCTTGAAGAATGGCGTATGACGACCGCCTTCCTCTTTGCTCAGCACGTATACCTCGCCCTCGAACTTGGTATGAGGCTTGATGGTGCCCGGCTTGGCCAGAACCTGCCCACGCTCGACGTCGTCACGCTTGGTACCGCGCAACAACACACCAACGTTCTCGCCGGCACGACCTTCATCGAGCAGCTTACGGAACATCTCAACGCCGGTGCAGGTGGTCTTGGTCGTCGCACGAATACCGACGATTTCGATCTCTTCCTGAACCTTGACGATGCCACGCTCGACACGTCCAGTCACAACAGTACCGCGACCCGAGATCGAGAATACGTCTTCAATCGGCATCAGGAACGGTTTGTCAATGGCACGCTCAGGCTCCGGAATATAGCTATCCAGAGTTTCGACCAGCTTGCGCACAGCCGACACACCCATCTCGTTGTCATCCTGGCCGTTCAGCGCCATCAGCGCGGAGCCGATGATGATCGGCGTGTCGTCACCCGGGAAGTCATAGGTGGACAGCAGATCGCGAACTTCCATTTCGACCAACTCGAGCAGCTCGGCGTCGTCGACCATGTCAGCCTTGTTCAGGAACACGACGATGTACGGAACACCTACCTGACGGGACAGCAGGATGTGCTCACGAGTCTGCGGCATGGGGCCGTCAGCAGCCGAGCAAACAAGGATCGCGCCGTCCATCTGGGCAGCACCAGTGATCATGTTCTTGACGTAGTCGGCGTGACCGGGACAGTCAACGTGCGCGTAGTGGCGAATAGAGGAATCATATTCAACGTGGGAGGTGTTGATGGTGATACCGCGAGCCTTCTCTTCCGGCGCGTTATCGATCTGCGAGAAGTCGCGCGCAGACCCACCCCAAGTTTCAGCACAAACCTTGGTCAGCGCCGCAGTCAGAGTCGTCTTGCCATGGTCGACGTGACCAATGGTACCGACGTTCAGGTGCGGTTTGTTACGTTCGAATTTTTCTTTAGCCATCGAGACCGTCTCCCATCGTTGAATTGAGCTAGTCACGCCACCATTAAAACAAAGGCAGATATTTACATATCTGCCTTTGGGGTTGGAGCTCATGAGCGGATTTGAACCGCTGACCTCACCCTTACCAAGGGTGTGCTCTACCAACTGAGCTACATGAGCGTATCTTATTGCGCAGGCGCTTAGAACCTGGAGCGGGTAGCGGGAATCGAACCCGCATCATCAGCTTGGAAGGCTGAGGTTCTACCACTAAACTATACCCGCGAAACCTATCGCCTACGCTGAGAATCTGGTGGAGGGGGAAGGATTCGAACCTTCGAAGTCGATGACGTCAGATTTACAGTCTGATCCCTTTGGCCGCTCGGGAACCCCTCCAAAACGAGGCGGCATTTTCATCGCCAACCCCTTGTCTGTCAAGAATTTTCTCATTAAAACTCGAGATCCGCTCAGTGACAGCGCTCTGCAGCAACCATACAACCGCCTGCTGAGCGGGCGCCATTCTATGTAGATTGTTCTGAAGTTGCAATGCTTGAACAGGGTATTTGTTGGTGCTCGAGCCCTGGGAAGTCCCTGATAAGATCACCGAGCAGCGCATCGCTCAAAAGCCGCCGATCCGGCCCCGCTATTCGCACCCAATAGCGGCGATGAGTTCGAGGCAACTCACGGACCATAGCCGTGTAGTCCACGCCCTTCAGACGGCTCACAACACTTTCAGCCGAGTCCTTGCGCGAAAAAATCCCCAAAGAGATACCGTTCGCCAGATCACCGACGGTGATTATATAGCTGTCGATATTGCGAGACTGCAGCTCTCGCAGCTGCCGTAATGAGGCTTGACGCGAAACGAGCGGAGGCAGATAAACCCAGTAGTCGATGCCCGCAGCCTCATCGGCCGGCTCGACATGGGAGTCGATATCCAGGCTGAGTAACCGCTGCTCAAGCGCTTGCGCGAGCGACGCCTCATCGAAACCACCCAAAAAGAAACAGCCTTTATCGGCAGCCTCAGCTTTACCACGAGGAGCCAGGGGCTTTGCTTCACTCAACAGTTCGATCCCGCCCTCTTGAGCGTGCACTTCCAGCGAAGCAGCATCTGATTCAATCGGCACAGCGTCGTTGAACTGATATAGATAAAGAAGCAGGTTCAGCAATACCAGAAGCATTAAAAGCCAGCGCATCAATACCTCTTTATGGGCAGGCTATGGCCAAGCCTCTAAAAACAAGATCAGGCACGCAATTCACCGAGGGGAAATCTGCCACAAGCGCAACGTCGCCGCCGGTGACGTAGATGGCGAAATCATCTCCCAGATAATTCCGGGCGAGGGCAATTTGGCTAGAAACGTAACTACGAGCCATCAGGAGGCAGCCCCTCTCGACTCCCTCTGCAGTGTCTTTACCTGGAGCCAGATCGTCCAGCGCACTCTCTGTTTCTGAGCGATCGTACCGTATACGACGGGTATGAGCGAACAACTGGCCGCGCAGCAGAGCGATGCCAGGTGCGATATAGCCACCAAGGTGCGCCCCGTCGCGAGCGACCAAATCAACCGTAATGGCCGTGCCCAGGTCGACGACAAGGCAAGCTCGCTTACATAGCTCGTAAGCTGCAACGATGGCTAGCCATCGATCCAAACCTAACCGCCAGGGGTCGTTGTAACCATTCACTACTCCAGCAATGCTATTGGCTGGGCGGGCTATGGCCACGTCCACGCTCAAGGATGCAGAGAGCACACTCACTATCGCAGCGGTTTCCTCGTCACTCCTTACACTGACCAATCGGCAGCGCGAAATTCCGCCAACGTTTCGATCAGACAATTGTCGTGCAAGCTCGTCGGCCTGGGTCGAAACCCCCTCCGCAACTGGGGAGGCGCCAGGCTCGGTAATTACTCGCCATTTGACGAAGCTGTTCCCACAGTCGAGCTCAAGAATCATGATCAAGCCTCAAGCTTAGTTCTCCCCCGCTAAATCGCTGCTCACCATGACCGTCGACCTGCATACGCAATGCGCCTTGCTCATCGACACCAATCATTACGCCGCTAACCTGCTGGACTCCGGTACTTAGAACGCAGCGCTTGCCCTGCCAGAGGTTGCTCGCTTGCCATTCATCACGCAACGAAGAAAAGCCCTCAAGCGCATGCCGTTGGATGTAGTAATTCAGCGATTCACTAACAAGATTCACCAGCTCGCAACGGCTCGCCAACACTCCTGTCTGCTGCTTCACCGACGTCCAGGGCTGACCGATATCCATAGCGCTAGACGTCATGTTCACGTTTATGCCAATGCCGATGATAACGTGACAAACATCCGCCGGATCACCCGTCAGTTCCAATAAGATCCCGGCGATTTTCTTACCATCGGCATAAACGTCATTAGGCCATTTAAGCCCCGCCTCATTCACCCCCGCCTTACGCAATGCCGCTAATACGGCAAGGCCAACTACCAGGCTTAGACCAGAAAGCCCCTGAGGCCCGCTCGCCACCTTAAGCACTAACGAGTAGTAAAGATTCTGTGCTGGCGGACTTGACCAAGAGCGCCCCCTGCGCCCACGCCCGTTCGTCTGGCTCTCCGCCAACACGACAAAGGGAGCCGCAAGCTCGGGAATCAGCCGCAACGCCTCAGCGTTAGTGGAGTCAACGGTGTCTCTAAGCCAGAGCCGCCAACCGAGGCGAGCCATTACGCTGGAACAGTCGGCTTCGTCCAGTAGAGAAAGGGGCTCTGCCAAGCGGTAACCTTTTCCGGGCACCTTGAAGAGCCTAACGCCCCATTCGCTCTCAAGCCGTTGCAGAGATTTCCAAACCGCACTTCGACTTACACCGAGGGCAGCACCGAGCTCTTCGCCAGAGTGAAATCGCCCGTCACCAAGCAGCCTTAGCAAGTCATTCATAAGCCCCCCTAACTAGCAGGCAGGCATGATAGCGGCACCACCGCCTCCGAGCGACGTTTGGTTTTCTGCGCACGCAAAGACAAACCCCCGACCATCTGTTGATGATCGGGGGTTTGGTGTAGAAGCTTGACGATGACCTACTCTCACATGGGGAGACCCCACACTACCATCGGCGATGCGTCGTTTCACTTCTGAGTTC
>NZ_JAGQFP010000005.1 GCF_019090095.1 Stutzerimonas stutzeri
CAACCGACCGAAGCCACCAACAGGACTCAACCACCACCCTGTCAGCCCGGCGAATTCTACTCGAATTCGCCGTCCGTGCAAGCCTTTATTTTCGCTAACTTCTTGATTTACAAGAGGTTTTGCTAAAGACCTGCGCCGGAGAAGGTGCGCATTATAGGGGCTCAGAAACTCACGTCAATGGCTGTGTTCAGGGATTCGTTAAATTGAACAGCGGTACCCGAAGACGAAGCCCACAAGGCGATCATGGCCTAGCTATAGACTTCATCAACATAGCCACCTCCAGGCACCTCATAGGTGGCAGCAGCAGACCGCCCAACAACAGTCGCTTCAAACTACCCTCATATCTGGATCTACGCCCCTAGCAAAACTGTACCGGCTCACGTGATCCGTATCGAAGTCCGCTCCGATCAAGCATTCACAACGCAGCGTATGGTTTCGCCGGCATCCCTAATCAGCTCGCCTTCACATCAACCTATCGGCTTGTAGTCACGACTGCTGCCGTGCTTCGTTACGCAGTACACAGCGAGCCTCCGTTCTAGGTCATCGCTTGCGCATAAATCGCCACAACCTAATCTTTTGGCCGATATCAGCCCAAAAAACACTTTTCGCAGATTCGGAGCCTGAACGATGCAAACATCAGGACTGCCGCTTGCAGCAGCCGCCACACAACGGCATTGGACGTAGCGGCGACTGTCGTCCGCAGCGAGCCGTGACGACAGCTATAAAAACCGAAGGTTCCGAGCAGAATGCGGCGAAAGGAGTTAACTGCTGCACATATTGGCCATCCGCTTTCGCACTGCGGCAGTACAGTGCCTTCAGTTTGGAACCACTTCACAGTCATTGCGTCGCGTCGCACCTAGGATGCGCACCACTTAAGCGTATACATATACGCAGCAATCCGCGCATGAAGCGCCCTGCAACGCAACCAAGCGGCGTGCAGCAACCAGTTGAGTCATGGAATGACGCTTTCAACCAAGCTGGCTGCTCGTTACATAGAGCTAGCCAACACGCCTATCACGGCAACCTGTTTCGCAGGCGAAGACGCTCGCTACGCGCCAGAGTACGAGCTGCTTGAGCAGGAGCTAAGCAAAGCTTCCTCTGTTCACGCCGTTGGCGCAATCGATTGGCAAGTCGTTCGTAACGGAAGCGAACACCTCCTGACCACACAGACCAAGGACCTACGGTTAGCGGCTTGGCTCACCTGGGCGTTATATCAGCTCGATTCATTTGCCGGACTCTACGCAGGTCTCGCCATGGTCAGCTGTCTTTGCCGGGACCACTGGAGCGAAGTCCATCCACTCAAGCCACGCACTCGATCGGCGGCCATCAGTTGGCTCGTCCCACGCTTGGAGCAAGTGCTGGCCGATCACGTGCCGATGGGTGAGCAACTCCCGTTGTTCGAGCAGATAGCTCTTGAACTACGCCATGTGGAAGGCTGCGTTGCGAGCCATCTAGGTACCCAAGCCCCACTACTTTTACCGCTGTGTCGTCGTCTCGACGATATGGTCAAACGTGCCGGTAACGCCCAGTCCCAGCCTGGGCCGGTCGGTGTCGCCATTGCGCAGGTTAAGCAGGCCGCCGCTCAGGTCTTTAACGCAGCTGCACCAGTCGAGCACGAGAAGGACGCACACAAGAGCCTGCGTAGCCTGCAAGACCAAGCCCGCCCGCTGTGTAGCTATTGGCTGAAGCAGAAAGCTACCGACCTCAAGCCGCTTCGCCTCGCGCGAACCCTGCTGTGGCTACCGATCGACGGCCTGCCAGAAAGCAACGCCGATCAAATCACCGCCCTGCGTGGCGTTCCGGCAGACAAGCGCGCCAGCTACCAAGAACGCTTTTCCCAAGGAATCTACGCCGACCTGCTGGCGGACCTGGAGGCGAGCATCGCACGCGCCCCGTTCTGGCTCGATGGTCAACGGCTGGCCTGGGAATGCTTGAGCGAGCTTGACGCCGAACAGGCGATGCGCGAAGTCGAAATTCAGCTTGCGCTGTTCCTGCAGCGCATGCCGGGTCTCGACGAACTGCGCTTTCATGACGGTACGCCTTTCGCGGACGCCGAGACCCGCGCCTGGATCAGCGCCAGGGTGATGCCCCACCTGCAACAGGCTCAGGCGCCAAGCGAGTCACTCAACAACCAGAGTGGCGTTACGCCCGCCTGGGAAGAAGCCCTTCAGGACGCCCTTCCCCAACTGAAGAAAGACGGTCTCAAGAGCGCCGTGCAACAACTCAAGTATGGCCTCAACCAGGCCCAAGGCGGACGTGAACGTTTCTTCTGGCAACTGACCTTGGCCCGGCTGTGCTTCCAGGCCAAGAAATACGACCTGGCCAAGACCCAGCTCGAAACCCTCGACCAGACGCTGCAGGTCTCCGGCCTCGGCGACTGGGAACCCGATCTCGCCCTCGAGGTACTGCGCCTGTTGCATAACTGCTGCGAGCTATTGCCGCAGAACCATGCGGTGCGCGAAAGCAAGGACGAGATATACCGCAGGCTGTGCCACCTCGACCTCGAAGTGGTACTCGATTAGGCCCCCGGGCCGCCCATTCAAGGAGAACACCCATGGCCAAAGAAGGCTCGGTAGCCCCCAAGGAACGCATCAACGTCACCTTCAAACCCGCCACCGGCGGCGCCCAGGAAGAAATCGAACTGCCCCTTAAGCTTATGGTGCTCGGCGATTTCACCCAGCGCGCCGACGACCGCAAGATCGAAGATCGCAAGCCGATCGCCATCGACAAGAACAGCTTCGACGAAGTCCTGGCCAAGCAGGAGCTGAACCTGACCTTCGCCGTGCAGAACCGCTTGCAGGACGAAGCCACCGACGAGGAGTTGCCGGTTCAGCTGAACATCGGCTCGATGAAGGATTTCAATCCCGCCAACCTGGTCGAGCAGGTCCCTGAGCTGAAGAAATTGATGGAGCTGCGCGACGCACTGGTCGCGCTCAAGGGGCCGCTGGGCAACGCCCCCGCCTTCCGTAAGGCCATCGAAAGCGTGCTGGCCGATGACGACTCGCGCGAGCGCGTGCTCGGCGAGCTGGGCCTGGCCGCGAAAGAACACCTGGACGCCTGATCATCTGGACAAGGAACGCCAACACCATGAGCACTAGCGCAGCAGCCGTCGACAGCGGCACCCAACTCGCCGACCTCGGCATCCTCGATCGCATCATCGCCGAAACCAAACTCACCCCCGACGACGAGGCCTATGACATCGCCAAGCGCGGCGTCTCCGCCTTCATTGAGGAATTGCTCAAGCCGCAGAACGAACACGAGCCGGTGAAGAAAGCGCTGGTCGACCGCATGATCGCGGAGATCGACGCCAAGCTCAGCCGGCAGATGGACGAGATCCTTCACCATCCGCAATTCCAGGCGCTGGAATCCTCCTGGCGCGGCCTGAAGTTGCTGGTCGACCGCACCAACTTCCGCGAGAACATCAAGCTTGAAATCCTCAACGCCTCCAAGCAGGACCTGCTGGATGACTTCGAGGACAGTCCAGAGGTCGTCCAATCCGGCCTGTACAAGCACATCTACACCGCCGAGTACGGCCAATTCGGTGGCCAGCCGGTCGGCGCGCTGATCGCCAACTACTTCTTCGACCCGAGCGCCCCGGACATCAAGACGATGCAGTACGTGGCATCGGTCGCCAGCATGTCCCACGCCCCCTTCATCGCCGCCGCCGGCCCGAAGTTCTTCGGCCTGGAGAGCTTCACCGGCCTGCCGGACCTGAAGGACCTGAAAGATCACTTCGAAGGCCCGCAGTTCGCCAAGTGGCAGAGCTTCCGCGAACAGGAAGATGCCCGCTACGTCGGCCTGACCGTACCTCGCTTCCTGCTGCGCAACCCCTACGATCCGGAAGACAACCCGGTCAAATCCTTCGTCTACAAGGAGAACGTTGCCAACAGCCACGAGCACTACCTGTGGGGCAACACCGCCTACACCTTCGCCAGCCGTCTGACCGACAGCTTCGCCAAGTTCCGCTGGTGCCCGAACATCATCGGCCCGCAGAGCGGCGGCGCGGTAGAAGACCTGCCGTTGCACCACTTCGAAAGCATGGGCGAGATCGAGACCAAGATCCCGACCGAGGTGCTGGTCTCCGACCGCCGTGAGTACGAACTGGCCGAGGAAGGCTTCATCGCCCTGACCATGCGCAAGGGCAGTGACAACGCCGCGTTCTTCTCGGCCAACTCGGCGCAGAAGCCGAAATTCTTCGGTAATAGCGAAGAAGGCAAGAACGCCGAGCTGAACTACAAGCTCGGCACCCAGTTGCCGTATCTGTTCATCGTCAACCGTCTGGCCCACTACCTCAAAGTGCTGCAGCGCGAGCAGATCGGCGCCTGGAAAGAGCGCACCGACCTCGAGCTGGAACTGAACAAGTGGATCCGCCAGTTCGTTGCCGACCAGGAAAACCCCAGCGCCGAAGTTCGCAGCCGCCGGCCCCTGCGCGCCGCCCAAGTCGTCGTCAGCGATGTGGACGGCGAGCCGGGCTGGTACCGCGTCGGCCTGAACGTGCGTCCGCACTTCAAGTACATGGGTGCCGATTTCACCCTGTCGCTGGTCGGCAAGCTGGACAAGGAATAAGCATGAAGGGTTATGGCAGCCTGTTCGAGCGCCTCGGTAGCGAGGCCGGCCAACGTGCCGGCTGGAGCCACGAGGTCGCCGCCATGGCCTCGGTGGCTGCCCATCTGGCCAAGATGCTCAGCACCCGTGCGGGCAGCGTGCAGACGCTGCCCGACTACGGGTTGCCCGATTTGAACGATATGCGCCTGTCGCTGCACGACTCGCTGCAGCAGGCGCGTATCGCCATCGAACGCTTTATCGAAGCGTACGAACCACGACTGACCCAGGTGCGCGTGGTTTCCCTGCCGCGCACCCAGGATCCGCTGCGCCAGACCTTCGCCATCGACGGCCTGCTGGAGATGGACGGCGTCAAGCGTCAGGTCAGTTTCTCCGCGAGCCTGGATGGCAGCGGTCAGGTCAAGGTCAACCCAGGAGCCTCACATGTCCGGTAAACCCGCAGCCCGCCTCGGCGACCCCACCGCCTGCCCGATTCCCGGCCACGGCACCAACCCGATCGCCGCCGGCTCGCCCGACGTGCTGTTCGACAGCCTGCCCGCCGCACGCATGGGCGACGCCTCCGCTTGTGGCGGCGCCATGGCCGGCGCAGTGACTCCCACCGTGCTGATCAATGGCAAGCCGGCGGCGGTGCTTGGCTCGGTGGGTAGCCATGGCAATGTGGTGATTGGGGGATCGGGGACGGTGATTATTGGCAATACGCATACGCCTCCGGCATTTGTTCCGCCGACGGCGCTGGCAATTGCAAGCCATAGCCAGTGCATCCTGGTCGAGGATCAGGATGGGAATCCGCTACAGGGAATTCCATATCGGTTACGTAATCCTCAAGGCGAGTGGATCGATGGCTATACGGACTCCGCCGGAAGAACTCAGCGAATATATGGAAATGCGGGGGACTCGATCGACTTCTCCACTGCTATCCAAGAGGAGTTGTCATGAGCTCCGGAGTTCTTCCCTCATTGACCACCCGAGCTATCCCTCTTGCGCCTGAGGCCAGAGGCGCGGTCAAAAAAATTCAGCTCAAGGTCTTCTGGAAGACAGTCAATTTTTGGACTGATGCCGCGAGCCGCGAATACCAAAGTGCTGTGCCTTCAATCGCTGAGCGATTAGTGACAGAACAGTATTGGGATCGGAATGGAAGCATCAAGAACAACCGATTTACCTGTGAGGATTTTGCCGTTCGCCTGTTGTGTGAGTTTGCATCATTGCACCAACTTCCGGTCAAGCTAAAAACTGGCGTAAGGACTTATCGTAATATGGAGGTATATCAACCTGGCGAGCATGATCGCTACTTAAGCCATATGTACGGATTTGCTGACATGGTCATGTTGACATATGGTGCGCCCGATATGCAGCGTGTTGGTGAGAACGTAGTCGCGCTGACCTCTCCGACAGAGCTGCTGGCGGGTGACATATTGGCCCAAGCGTATGATCGGCCTGGTGATGTGGCTCACCATGTACAGGTTGCAATGCGTGTCAGCCCCGAGAGAATTGAGATAAAGCAGGGTAATACCGGTGGTGTAAGTGTTCGTCCGGTCACCACAATTAGTCGCGTGCTCGGATCTAACCTGGCGAATCCTCAGAATGAGGGCTATGCCGGCATGCCCATTGAACAGGGTGTTTACAATAGCCTGGAGTCCGGCTGGAACTACCAGAACTTGGCAACGGGAGCGATCCGTGAAGACTTCCTGAAATTATTTCAGCTATATCGCTGGAACTTTATGGGGTTCAATAAGGCATGAGTCTTTCTGGCTATTTGGCGGTCGTCGCGGACAGTGACTTGTTTGGTCTGTTGGCCATCTACTGCTTTGTCATCGCAATGCTTGGGCTTTTCGAAAGGCTGCGGAATACCCGGGCTTATCGCGCAACGGCATTTTTTGGGTTGTTAATTGTTCCGATGCTACATGCCGTTGGCACTTATTTTCTTAACCTGGCTCCAGCCTGATGTACATGGCACTTTGTTTCATGCCGCGTATATCAGAAATCTTTGGTGACGCTCAGCTCCATGAGCAGAGGTCATTATGGGGTGGCAGTACAAGGGATTGGGCTAATGAACAAGTCCATTAAAGTAAGTGCCTTGATTGGTTCGGCCGTTATCTTGATTGCACCATTTGCTGTGTTTGAAGCCTATATTGTTTCTAGATATGGCTATGCTGAGCCTTACAGCTATGTATTCTCCATTCCACTGGGAGTGATTTCGTATTTATTGATTCAGTTTGCAATTGGCTACGGTGTGGTAAAGGGTTGGGCGAGCTGCAAGATGTCAAGAAATTATCCGCTGATACTTATATGGTTGATTAGTGTTTTGGTGCTTTGGGCATTTCCTCATTTTTCCCAGGTGAGAACATCCTTTAAACATGGATACTCTGGATCAGTCGGTAGAGACGAAGGCGATCTATCTTGGGAAACCTGGAAAAGGCCGCAACAGGTTTCGTTATGTGCTCCTGCTACTGGCGTTGATGATGCTGATCGTGACATTCAATTCACCAACAAGCATTTGGCCTGTTGATTTTGATTTTTTCGGCTATCGAATTCATGGCAATGTATTTTACTGGCTGTTCATGGTCAGTGTCGTTGCTTATATTCCCTTGGCGATAGGTGGGGGAGGGTTGTTTCTTTATGATTTGATAAAGCTGTTTCAGAGTAAGCGGCGGCGTCAGGTGATTAATCTTGTGATTTCTTCGGCAATAATTTTTGCGGCGCTATATGGCTTCAATAGTTGGGTTTTTGAGGAAATATTTTGATGGGTGTCGGGGATGTGAGTGCTCGGGGACATATTCGGGGACAGCCCCCTCCCTCCGATTTCTCGGGGACCGCAAATCGTGGCATGTCCGTTATTACTCTCATTGCTCTGAGTGTTTTGCTGTTTTCAAACGCTTTCAGCAACACCCTGATGTTGCTGATGGATCGCGTGAACTATCTGCCTGCGGAAACATCGATCTTTACGTTCAATCCCTACATCATTAACGAAGGTTCAAGTGCATATTGGATCTACGGCGAGGACGGCAACAACTACTACCACTTCACCTATGAAGCGGGCCGTGAGTATCTGCTGATGAGCAAGGACCAGTTCTGTCCCGGCTTCAAGGAAGACGATGTCATGACATGGTGTGATGCCAGAGCAAAGAGCATTTCGGAAGACAACGAATGAATCTCCGAAAAGCCTCTTCAGAACAGGCGCCATCCAATCCCTGGGAGGCGTTCCCGAATGTGGATGCCGTAGGCCTTGGCAGTCTGCAAGGCAATCTTGAGCACTGGTGGCAGTACTGCTGGTGGCCCCACTCGCAATCGCTGACTCGTGAGCAGCGCGAAGATTGGTTGCAAGACCCCGCCCACCCAGAAGCCTGGCGTGAATACGTGCAATTGCAGGACGCCTTTGCCGGCAACGACACGGAGTCCCCTGCCTGATGTCTTTTCATCATCCCTGCCAGTCCGAGTTTTCTCTTCAAGGGAAGGTGGGCATTTCTCTCATGCTCGCCGCTTTCTCGGCTCTGGGTGCCTGCGTCCCCTATCCACACTCGGTGACCCGAAACCCTGCCATCGAGGGCCGCGTGCTGTCTGCCGAAACGGGGCAGCCCGTGGTGGGCGCCAAAATTGAGCTGGAGATCGGCAGCGACGAATTCTGGGGCGATGCAACGGTCAGCGACGCCGAAGGCCGTTTCGCCTTCGCCGAACGACGCGACTATCGCGTGGTCGCCCTACTGGCCGATGCGCCACGCTGCTGGACTAGGCTTTCGGTCAGTGCGCCCGGTTATCGCACGCGCCGTTGCGGCTGGATCAGCATGCATGGGTGTTCGCCAGAACCGATGGTGCTGCCGCATCTGACGCTGCAGCCGGAGCATCTCGCTGCCCTCCAAGAAGAGGCGCCAGATGACCTCTGGCATTGCATAGAATCGGCCAAGGAGAAGGCCAACTGATGTCTTTCAACCACTACTACCAGAGCGAACTCACCGCCCTGCGCCAGTTGGGCAAGCGCTTTTCCGAGCGCAGCCCGGCGCTGGCGCCCTTTCTCGGGCAGGCCGGGCGCGATCCGGATGTCGAGCGGCTGCTCGAAGGCTTCGCCTTCCTCACTGGCCGTTTGCGGCAGAAGCTCGACGATGAGTTGCCAGAACTGACCCATTCGCTGATGCACCTCTTGTGGCCGAATTACATGCGCCCCCTTCCGGCCTTCAGCATGTTGCAGTTCGATCCATTGAAACGGCCTGGCCCGGCGTTGCTGGTCGCGCGCGATACGCCTGTCGAAGCCAAGCCGGTCCAGGGCGTCACGTGCCGTTTCCGCACCACTTACACGACAGAGGTACTGCCGCTGGCGCTCGATGCGCTGGATTACTCGGTGAAGGGGGACGGCGCGCTGTTGAGCCTGCGCCTGCAAATGACTGCGGACGGCCACCTCGGCGAGCTGAACCTCAAGACACTGCGCCTGCACCTGGCTGGCGAGCGCTACATCAGCCAGATGCTCTACCTCAGCCTGCTGCGCCACCTCGGCGGCGTCGAGCTGGTTGCGCTGGATGCCGACGGCAAGCCCCTCAGCGATGGCCTCGGCGCCACGCTGCCGGCATTGCGCTTGCCACCCTCGAGCCTCGATCCGGTGGGCTTTGCCGAGGACCAGGCACTGATTCCCTACCCGCTCAACACCTTCCGCGGCTATCGCTACCTGCAGGAATACTTCGCCTTCCAGGAGAAATTTCTGTTCGTCGACCTGCTCGGTCTCGATGCGCTCAAGCGGCTGCCGCAGGAGGCGCTCGAGCGTGCCCGCGGTTTCGAGCTGCGTTTCGATATCCAGAAGGCCGGCGCCCAACGCATCCGCCCGACGCGGGACAACGTCCGGTTGTATTGCACACCGGTCGTCAATCTTTTCGAACACGATGCGATCCCGATCCGCCTCGACGGTAAGCAGGACCAGTACCTGCTCATGCCAGCCGAGCTCGACAGCACACAGTGTGGCGTCTTCTCGGTCGATCGCGTGACCGGCTGGAAACCGGGTGGCATGGGCTACGAGGAATATGTTGCGTTCGAATCCTTCGAACACGACCCCAGCTTCGATGTCCCGGTCGCGCGCCCGCATTACAGCGTCCGGCAGCAGCCGTCGATGCTCGGCGACGGCCTGGAAACCTACCTCAGCTTCGGCCTGCGCAACCTCGACCAGCACGAGACACTGTCCATCGAACTCACCTGCACCAACCAGAACCTGCCGCGCCAGCTGCGGTTGGGCGACATTTGTCTGCCCAGCGACGACACCCCCGAGTTCCTCACCTTCCGCAACATCAGTCCGGTGACGCCGAGTTACGCGCCGCCGCTGCACCGCGACTTCCTGTGGAAGCTGATCAGCAACATGTCGCTGAACTACCTGTCGCTGGCCAACGTCGAGGCGCTCAAGGTGATCCTCGAAACCTACGACCTGCCGCGCTACTACGACCAGCACGCCGAGAAAGTCAGCAAGCGGTTGCTCGGCGGGCTCAAGTCGATTGCCCACCAGCACGTCGACCGCCTGCACCGCGGCCTGCCGGTGCGCGGCGTGCGCACCGAACTGACCATGGACCCGGACGGCTACCTGGGCGAAGGGGATCTGTTCCTCTTCGCCTCGATACTCAATGAGTTTTTCGCGCTTTACGCCAGCCTCAACTCGTACCACGAGCTACGCGTCAGCAGCACACAAGGAGAGGTGTACCAATGGACGCCACGTATGGGACAACAGCCCCTGCTCTGAGCCGGCTTTCCCGTGGCATCCGCGAGTACAGCCTGTTTCAGGGCGTACTGCTGGTCATGGACCGACTCAAGACCGCGCACCCGGATCTGAACGAAGAGCGGCTCTACGAGCAGCTCGAATTCCAGGCCAACCCAAGCCTGGGCTTTCCCGGCAGCGATATCGAGCGAGTGGACTTCTTCGAGGAGGCGGGCGAGCTGCGTGCGCGCCTGCGCATCAACCTGGTCAGCCTGTTCGGTGCCGGCTCGCCGCTGCCGGCTTTCTACGCTGACCAGGCGCTCGGCGACAGCGTCGACGGTAACCCGACGCGCGAGTTTCTCGACCTGTTCAACAACCGCCTTCAGCGCCTGATGCTACCGGTCTGGCAGAAGTACCGTTATCGCGCACGCTTCACCAGCGGCGCGCGCGATCCGCTGTCCGAACAGCTGTTCGCCCTCATCGGCCTGGGCGGCGCACAGATCCGCGCGGCGAGCGAGCTGAACTGGAAGCGCCTGCTGCCCTACCTCGGTCTGCTCAGCCTGCGGGCGCATTCGGCGGCGCTGATCGAATCGGTACTGCGCTACTACTTCAAGCATGCCGACCTGCGCATCGAGCAATGCCTGGAGCGCCAGGTCGACATTCTCGGCGAGCAGCAGAACCGCCTCGGCCGCGCGAACAGCCAGCTCGGCGAAAACCTCGTGCTGGGCGAACGGGTACGCGACCGCGGCGGCAAGTTCCGCATCCACATTCGCCAGCTCAGTTGGGAGCGCTTCCACGAATTCCTGCCGGTCGGCACGGGCTACCAGCCGCTCTGCGCGCTGGTGCGTTTCACCCTGCGCGACCCCTTGGACTACGACATCCGCCTGGCCCTGCGCCAGGACGACATCCGCGAGCTACGCATCGGGGAAGGAAACCCCTGCCGTCTCGGCTGGACCAGCTGGCTCGGCACCGAACGGGCCGACGGCATGGTCACCCTCGGCAGCAAGCTTCATTAAAGGAACCGACATGATCAATGTAGACCTGCAACAACTCGTCCAGGCGCTCGACGCGCCGACCAAGCGCGACCTGGAAGGCGCCGCCGAACGCTGCGTGGTGCGTGGCGGCAGCAAGATTCTGGTCGAAGACCTGCTGCTCGGCCTGCTCGAACGCGCCGACGGCCTGCTGCTGCGCGCACTGCAGGACGCCGAGGTGGATGCCGGGGAGCTGGCCCAAGCCCTGCAGTCACGCGGCGAGCACAGCGAATCGCGCAATCCGGTGTTCTCTGCCGAACTGGTGCAATGGCTGCAGGACGCCCTGCTGGTCGGCAACCTCGAGCTCGGCCAGAGCCAGATCGATCAGGCCGCGCTGTTGCTCGCGCTGCTGCGCAACCCGATGCGCTATGCCGGTAGCCGCTACCAACCACTGCTGGCGCGGCTGAACATCGAGCGCATGCGCGATTTCGCCCTGGCCCAACAGCCCCAAGCGGCGCCCGGCAAACCGTCCCCCGCGGGCGAATCGAACCTGGCGCGCTTTACCCACAACTTCACCCAGCAGGCGCGCGACGGCCGCCTCGACCCGGTGCTGTGCCGCGACGGCGCGATCCGTCAGTTGATCGACATTCTGGCCCGCCGCCGTAAAAGCAACCCGATCGTGGTCGGCGAAGCGGGCGTCGGCAAAACCGCCATTGTCGAGGGCCTGGCCCTGCGCATCGCCACCGGCGAGGTGCCAGACACCCTGAAGAACGTCGAGCTGCTCTGCCTCGACCTCGGCCTGCTGCAGGCCGGCGCCAGCGTGAAGGGCGAATTCGAACGGCGATTGCAGGGCGTGATCGATGAAGTCAAAGGCGCGGCCAAGCCGACCATTCTGTTCATCGACGAGGCACACACCCTGATCGGCGCCGGCGGCCAGGCCGGCAGCGGCGACGCGGCCAACCTGCTCAAGCCAGCACTGGCGCGCGGCGAGCTGCGCACCATCGCGGCGACCACCTGGAGCGAATACAAGAAGTATTTCGAGAAGGACCCGGCGCTGGCGCGGCGCTTCCAGCCCGTGCAGCTGCACGAGCCCAGCGTGGACGAAGCCGTGACCATTCTGCGCGGCCTGGCCCCGGTCTATGAACAAAGCCACGGCATCTACCTGCGCGACGATGCAGTGGTCGCTGCGGCCGAGCTGTCGGCCCGTTATCTCGCCGGTCGCCAGCTGCCGGACAAGGCGGTCGACGTGCTCGACACCGCCTGTGCCCGCGTGCGCATCAGTCTGGCCGCCGCGCCGGAATCGCTGGAGCGCCTGCGCAACGAGATGGCCGAAGGCGAACGCCATCGCGAAGCGCTGCGGCGCGACCTGAACGCAGGATTGGCGATCGACGGAGACGCCCTGGCCCAGCTCGAGGCCGGCCTCGCCGCGGCGAAGATCGAACACGACGAACTCCAGACCCGCTGGGCCGAACAGCGCCAGCGCGCCGAGCGCCTGCTCGACCTGCGCCAGCGCCGCGCCGCAACACAGCAGCAACCGGAACCTGAGCGCGACGACGCCCAAGCTGTCGGGGAGCAGCTGGAAGCCGAGCTACGCGCCCTGCAGGACGAGCTGGCGCGCCTGCAGGCGACCGAGCGGCTGGTCAGCTTCGAAGTCTGCCCCCGGCTGATCGCCGAGGTGATCAGCCACTGGACCGGTGTGCCGTTGTCGCAGCTGGCGCGCGAGCACAACAGCAAGGTATTGAGCTTCGCCGACGACCTGCGCCAGCGCGTACGCGGCCAGGAACAGGCCGTGGCCGCGCTGGACCGCGCCATGCGCGCCACCGCGGCAGGCTTGAACCGCCCCGACGCGCCCGTTGGCGTGTTCCTGCTGGTCGGCCCCAGCGGCGTCGGCAAGACCGAAACCGCGCTGGCCCTGGCCGACCTGCTGTATGGCGGCGAGCGTTTCCTTACCACCATCAACATGTCCGAATTCCAGGAAAAGCACACGGTCTCGCGGCTGATCGGCGCGCCGCCCGGCTACGTCGGCTACGGCGAAGGCGGCATGCTCACCGAGGCTGTCCGGCAGAAGCCCTATTCCGTCGTGCTGCTCGATGAGGTCGAGAAGGCCGATCCGGATGTGATGAACGTCTTCTATCAGATCTTCGACAAGGGCGTCGCCAACGACGGCGAAGGCCGCGAGATCAACTTCCGCAACACCCTGATCCTCATGACCAGCAACCTTGCCAGCGACGAGATCGCACGCCTGTGCGCCGCCGGTCACCGGCCTGCCGCCGAGGATCTGGAGGCAGCCATTCGCCCGACGCTGAGCCGCCACTTCAAGCCGGCACTGCTCGGGCGCATGAAGGTGGTGCCCTATTACCCGGTACTCGGCGAGGTGCTCGCCGAACTGGTCGGCGTCAAGCTGGCGCGCTTCGGCGAGCGGCTGGCCCGCCGCAATCTGCGCTTCAGCCATTGCGAGGCGTTGGCCGCACACCTCGCCGAGCGCTGCACGCACAGCGAGAGCGGCGCGCGGCTGGTCGACCACCTGATCGACCAGACCCTGCAACCGCAGGTCGTCGATCGTCTGCTCGCCGCCATGGCCAGCGGCGAAGCCCTGCAGCGGGTGCATGCCACGCTTGACGGTGACGGAGCGGTGGTCTGTGAGTTCGCTTAAAGTCCCGGCTGTGTCCTCCACGCCTGGCGAAGCCGGCACACTGCTCGAGCGCTTCGCAGCCCTGGCTGGGTCTACCGATGCCGAGGCCTGGCTCGGCGCGCTGGTCGAACTCGCCGCGCAGATTGCCGGCTGCCCGCTGACACAGCTCTACCGTCTCGATGCCACTCACACGCGGCTGACGCTCTCGGCCGAATGGCGCGACGGGCAACGGCGGCATGAGGTGGCCAGCCTGCCAAGCGACTACGACGGCGAACAGCTGCTGCAATACTGCCTGAGCCAGAATCGGCAGTTGGCGATCGCTCCGCTCGACGCGAGCCTGCATGCCACCAGCTTCCTGCCCGAGGCGACGCGACCGTGGCGCAGCTTGCTGTGCCTGCCCCTGCCGGATGCGGAGGGCCACGCAGTCGGTCTGTTGGTCGCCGCCTGCCCGACCGGACGCGACCTGGGTGATGCCGCCGGCCCGCTGGCCAGCCTCGGCCGCTTTGCGCTCGGGCAGGCGCAACTGCTCAACCGCCTGCACAGCGCGGCACAACCGGCCTGCTCCGAGCAATCCAGTGCGCCACGCCCCTGCGCCAGCGGCTACGGCCTGATCGGCGACAGCCCGCCGATGCGCGCCGTGTACGGGCTGATGGGCAAAGTGCTGCACAATCCGGTCAGCGTGCTGCTCCTCGGCGAGACCGGCACCGGCAAGGAGCTGGTCGCCCGCGCCATCCACGACTGCGGCTCGCGGCGCAGCCAGGCGTTCATCGTGCAGAACTGCGCGGCGCTGCCCGAACACCTGCTCGAGAGCGAGCTGTTCGGCTACCGCAAGGGCGCTTTCACCGGTGCCGATCGCGACCATGAGGGCCTGTTCGACGCGGCCAATGGCGGCACGCTGTTTCTCGATGAGATCGGCGACATGCCACTGACCCTGCAGGCCAAGCTGTTGCGCGTGCTGCAGGAAGGCGAAGTGAGGCCACTGGGCAGCACCCGCACCCACAAGGTCGACGTTCGCATCGTCGCCGCGACCCATCAGGACCTGCACAAGCGCGTCGAGGAAGGTCGTTTTCGTGAAGATCTTTACTACCGGTTGTCCATCTTTCCCATCGAGCTACCGCCGCTGCGCGAGCGCGGCCAGGACATCCTGCGGCTGGCGCGACACTTCGCCGAGAACGCCTGCAGCTTTCTGCAACGCACTGCCGTGCGCTGGTCGGACGCAGCACTGGAGCAGCTCGCCGGCTACGCCTTTCCCGGGAACGTGCGCGAACTCAAGGGCCTGGTCGAGCGCGCCGTATTGCTCTGCGATAGCGGTGAACTGCTACCCGATCACTTCCATCTGCGCACGGTGGACGATGCGCTGGACAGCACCCTGAGCCTGCGCGCACGGCTCGAACGCGTCGAGCGCAACCTGCTGGTCGACTGCCTGCGCAAGAACGGCGGCAACCAGAGCCAGGCCGCCCGCGAACTCGGCCTGCCGCGCCGCACCTTGCTCTATCGCATGGATCGGCTGGGGGTGAGCAGCAACGACCTATGATCCGATTCACCGATACTCACGCTTGCTTGACTGACATCGCAGCTCTGCCAGACCAAAACCGCTAGCCTCGCCTTCAGCCATCAAAGGCTTCTGGACGCTCTACCGAACAAGGATGCTCAGATGTTCAACCCGGCCAACGACACCCATTTCAGCCTCGCCATCGATGGCGTCGAGCACGACCTGCAGGTGCTCGAGTTTCACGGTCGCGAGGCGCTCTCAACCCCCTTCGCCTTCGACATCGAACTGGTCAGCGAACGTCCCGACCTGGACTTCGACGACCTGCTGCATCGCTCGGCTTTTCTGGCCCTCTGCCCTGCCGGTAGCGGCATTCACGGACAGATCTATCGCGTTGCCCAAGGGGACTCCGGGCGGCGCATGACGCGCTACCAGATCACCTTGCGCCCCCGGTTGGCCTACCTGGCGCACCGCACCAACCAGCGCATCTTCCAGCACCTCAGCGTGCCGCGGATCGTCGCCCAGGTGCTCGAGGAGCACGGCATCCTCACCGACGTTGGCCATCGCTTCCAGCTTGGCCCAGTGGTGTATCCCAAACGCGAATACTGCGTGCAGTACGACGAGAGCGACCTGCACTTCATCCAGCGCCTCTGTGAAGAGGAAGGCATTCACTACCACTTCCAGCACAGCCCGGATGGCCACGTGCTGGTCTTTGGTGACAATCAGACGGTCTTCCCCAAGCTCGCCCCGGTTGCCTATCAGCAGGATTCTGGCCTGGTCGCCGACGAACCGGTGATCAAGCACTTCGGCCTGCGCCTGGAGACCCGCACCAGCCGCGTCACACGTCGCGATTACGATTTCGAAAAACCGCGGGTGCGGCTGGAGGCTGGTTACCAGAGCGACTTCCTTCCCGACCTCGAGGACTACGCTTATCCGGGCCGCTTCGTCGAGCGCGAGCGCGGCCGGCATCTGGCCCAGCGCGCGCTGGAGCGGCACCGCCATGATTACGAGCGGGCTGAAGGCCGCAGTGACCAGCCCTTGCTGGTCAGCGGGCATTTTCTCGAACTGACCGAACACCCCCGCGCCGACTGGAATCAACTCTGGCTGCTCGACGAAATCTTTCACGAAGGCAAACAGCCGCAAGTGCTGGAGGAGTCGTCGACCAGCGATACGCAGCCAGACGAGGGGTTCATCCAGGGCTACCGAAACCGTTTCACCGCAACGCCTTGGGATGTCCCCTTCCGCCCCGACCTGCGACACCCGAAACCAGAAATACTGGGCAGCCAGACCGCCGTGGTCACCGGTCCCGCCGGCGAAGAGATCCACTGCGACGAGTACGGCCGGGTAAAGGTGCAATTCCATTGGAACCGCCAGGGCCAGGCCGATGACAAGACCAGTTGCTGGCTGCGCGTCTCCAGTAGCTGGGCCGGCGACCGCTACGGCGGCATTGCCATTCCGCGGGTCGGCATGGAAGTGCTGGTGACCTTCCTCGAAGGCGATCCCGATCAGCCGCTGGTGACCGGCTGCCTGTATCACGCCGAACATGTCGTGCCCTACGATCTGCCGGCGAACAAGACCCGTACCGTCTTCAAAACACTCAGCTCGCCCGGCGGTGGTGGCTACAACGAACTGCGCATCGAGGATCGTAAGGGCGCCGAGCAAATCTACCTCCACGCCCAGCGCGACTGGGACGAGAACATCGAGCACGACCAGAAGATCCGCGTCGGCCACGAACGCCACGACACGGTCGAGGCCAACAGCTACAGCGAATTCCGCGCCGAAGAGCATCGCACCACCCACGCCGACCGCAAGATCGAGGTCCGCGCCAACGACCATCTCACCGTCGGCAACAGCCGGCACGTGAAGATCGGCATCGGGCAGTTCGTCGAAGCCGACAACGAAATCCACTACCACGCCGGCAGCAAGATCGTCATCGACGCTGGAATGGAACTGACCGCCGCGGGCGGCGGCAGCTTTCTCAAACTCGACCCAAGCGGCATCACGCTGAGCGGGGCCACGATCAAGATGAACTCCGGTGGCGCGCCAGGCAGCGGCTCGGGCGTACGCATTCTCGCCCCGCAGATTCCCTGGGCGGCCGACCAGGACAAAGCCGGCGCCACACCCAAGCTCGTGTTGGCCAATACCCAACTGCAATTGGCGCGCAAAGCCCGGCAGATCGGCGCCAGCCGTTGCCCGATTTGCGAAGCGTGCAGGGCGGGAATCTGTGAACCAGGAGCCGGCCGATGAACGATAGCGTCGAACACTGGCTCAGCGAGCAACAAGCCCAGCGCCGAAAACTGCTGCTCGTAATCGATAGCCTGGCGGAGCCCGCCCCGCTGCCTCGTCTGTTCTCAGCTGACCTGGTGCACAGCTACGCCAACCTCTACCAGGGCACCGAGGTCGACGAGATGGCCAGCGTGGGTCCCTGGCTGATCATGCTGAACGAGCTGAACCTCACGCAGCTACCTTCATTGACCGACGCACCAGAGCAGAACTGGGGCTGGCTCGCCAGCGTCGAACACGCCGACATGGCGGCGCTCACGCAACACTGGCAAGCCCGTCTCTTCGACGACGAGCAGGGGCAACGGTCGCTCTATCGATTCCAGGACAACCGCATCGTCGCGCGCCACCTGGCCGAACTGGACGCCTCACAACGCTCTCTACTGCTTGGCCCGCTGACCAGTGCGCTCTGCTGGGATGGTCGCGACTGGCGACGGTTCGATAACGAGCGGCCAGACGAGAACCCCGAACCCTTCGAAAAACCGTGGCTGTCCATCCCAGAGCCCGAGCAGGTCCAGCGCGCGGTGGCACACCACAACCTCGAGCTGTGGCTATGGCAGACCCACACGCAGGCAACCACGCGGCTCGCCGAAACCCTGGTGGTGAGCGACTGGCTGGACCAGCAACTCGACAAAGCGAAGAAATGGCAATGGCACAGCGAGCCGCAACTGCACTTTCTGCTCCGCAACCAGCTCGACCCCGCACTGGCCGATCACCCAGCCTGGCTGCCAGCTGACCAAGAGGCACCGGACGCCCACTATTCACGAGTCAGTTCCGCACTGACTTCAAGCCTTTCTGCACGGGATTGATCAGATGACGTCTCACACCTTTTCCCGAATCCGCTTGCTGCCCATTCACGCATGGTCTGCACTGCTCGGCCTTCTACTCAGCGGTTGCAGCACGCTCGGCTCGGTCGGCGCCGAGAACTTTACCTTGAGGGGCGAGCTACCGGCTGACTTCGCACTGAAGGCCCAAGCGCATTACGGCGGGTCCGAGGGATGCAGTGATCGCGGCCATGTGAAGGGTTTCAAGAAGGATTACGAAAAGGTGCCGCATGGATATGAGTTCGAGATTCCAGTCAGCTATCGCGACGGACGTTGTGAACTGCAACTGACCAGGGTCGGGCTTTTTATTCATGCGAAGTACGGCGAGCAGGATTGGCAATATAGCTACGATAACGGCGGGTTAGTGGTTGTTGAAGAACTTCCGCCGAATGCCCCAACTTATCAAGCAAACGGAGCTTTAGCTAAAACGGCTAAATGCTCTTGGCTATTCCAAATGAGTAAAGCCCAATCACGCCGCGGAGAAATCAGCAAGATCCTTAACTGCACGGGCGCCGGCGCATTTCTTCTACGCACAGCATTAGCAAGCAAAACTGTGCAGATCCAATTCGAGCAAAGCAGTGAGGACCGTCCTTATTACCGTGGTTACTGGCTAAAAACAGAATCCGGATGGAAGCCATGCACGGGTCGCTGGGGAACAAGATTTGAGGAGTTCTGCACAAGCCCGCCGCAATTTCGTACTTTCACGATGGATGGCGGCACATGCACGATCTATCCAAACTGCACGGAGTGACTAACGGATGAGTAACTCAACCTCGCAGGCCCTACTCCAATGCCCGAATCGCTTGGCAAGGGTAAGCTTTCGTTTAGTAGACGAGCATGGAAGCGGCAAACCCTACGCTGGACTGACGTACCGAATTACAGATCGCCATGGGCTTGATTGCTCCGCTACGCTAGACGAGGACGGCTATGCACAGGTGAATAACATCCACGGAGGGCCCTTGGTTGTATCTTTTCCGAGCGGTTATGACGGCAGCGATCCGTGGTATAGGGGCTTAATCACGAGGGAGCATTTCCCAATTTCCATTTCAGCTCTTCAAGTTGCAGCTGAACAATCACCTGCTGGCCCTCGGAGTGCTAACGGAAAGACCTATCTCGCGCAAGAACGCGCCGCGAAGGAAGATGCTTATTTCTTACGGGCGGAAGTAAGCGATTTCGTAACGAGCAAGGGCCATCTCCCGACGCCAGACTCAAACTGGACGACCGCATCTACACTGAAACAAAACGCAGGCTCAGCAGCAGCCCAACCCGGCGTTGCGCTTGGTTGTGACAGGCACACTGTCATCGAGATCAAGGCGCTACGCGCCTATAGCCCGCTGCTTTCCCGCGGCGCTGATTTTTGCGCGCTTAACGCCTATCACCTGGCGGTCATGAGCGCTTTCGTCTATGCGCCTTTCAGTACAGCTACCAAACCTTACTCTTCAGCACCACCGCCCTATTCAGCGCTTGGCAGCATCGGATACGTGCTTCAGAACCAGCTAGGGCGCCGAATTCGGCCAACGCAATTCAACACCGCCTCCCCCTATCACCTGCTTTGCGAAGAGGTGCCTTATTCGAAACGTCTCGAAATCATGCCCTACGATCCGGCGCGCTATGAAAAGGAAACACAAGAGGGCTGGCGAAATCCCGAGGACGTGCACTTCCTGTGCGACACGGATAACGAAACAGACACTGACACCCAGGCATTCATTACCCATAACGACAAAGTCATACTGATTTCCGTCCGCGGTACGCAGGAATTTTTGGCCGACGCTAGTCGAGACGCAGATGCACGGCAGGTGCCGTATGCAGAGGGTGAGGGCCAGGCTCATCGCGGCTTCTACGAAGCCTTTCAAGCAACGAAACCCTTCGTCGATCGCTACCTCAACGCCTTTTACACAGGCGAGCAAACACTCGTCGTCTGTGGCCATAGCCTCGGCGGCGCAATCGCCCTGCTATTGACGGAATGGTTGCGCAGAGAATGGTCGAGCGATATCCAGCTCTACACCTTCGGCGCCCCACGCGCCGCCGACGCGGCCTTCGTCAAGGCGGCTCAGTCTCTTACGCATCACCGTATCGTCAACCACAACGACCCCGTTCCTGCGCTTCCACTGCCGTGGATGGACGCCGAATGGAAGCTGGCGCTTCCCGGTGCAGCGCTGGTGTATAGCTCACCGGGTATCGGCATTGCGCTGCTGCTAGCGGGAATCGTCAACCTTCAAGGCGACCCCTACGAGCAACACGGCGAGCAATGGCATTTCATGCCGCGCAAGCCCGGCGCCAGCAGCGAGACTGCGATTCTCTGGCAGCCTGGCTGTGCGCTGGTTAGCGACCAGACCTGCGCTCGCACCATCGGCGAGATCGGCCTGGATGGCGATATGCCGAATCGCGTTGCCCTCGCGGGATCCCAACATTCAAGCGACAGCGGCTATGCGCGAGCGGCGCTAACCAACCTGCTGCGCTGGCATATCAGCGTGAAAGAGCGCAACGGCCGGCTGTTCACTGATGTCGAGATCCGTGACATCTACGCCCAGCTTCTGAGCACTGCACAGCTGCTGGAAAGCTGGCAAGCGCGCTCATTCAACGAGTTTCGCTGGGAAATCAGGCGCAGGGGTGTGATGCGCTTCTATGGCAAGACGGATCTCGAACTGCGCGCCATCTACGCCGACGCGGTGGCGCAGGGCGAACGTGTTCGAGCCGAACAAAGCCCCGCCCTGACTCGCACGCAACAGCGCCTGCTCGCCCAGGCGGAGCGGGTAGTGACACCCCGCGGTGTCTTTGGCGAGCATGCGGAGCGGCCGGATCTGCCAGAGTTGGTCGCGCAGTGGCGTGCCATCGAGGACAACCAGAATGCGGAATGGCAGGCAGCCAACGCGCCACGCAGTGCGGGAGCGATCGCCTAGCGCCTGGCCCCGCATTTGTAGCCCCAGCTCTCGTTTCCGACCTGGCCCACTCCGATTCCGTGATCCTGTTCACCCACCGTAACACCTGGGTGAACTTCAATGCTCAGCCTGAGTCCCGCAGCGCACCACGTCGCCGCGCGGGGCGTCTGCCCACACGCTTTCAAGGAGGAAATCGCGTGCTAGCCCGCTATTGCGCCCTCGTTTTATTCGCCGCATCCCTCGCCCTTGCCGGTTGCTCCGGTAACTACAAGTTCAACGACGACGAATACCGTCCGCTGGGCGACCCGCAGGCCTCCAGCCGCAGCAATTGATTCGCCAGGAGTACAAAGCCATGGAATTGGTTTTCGATATGGTCGGCGCCCAGCAGTTCGTGCCGGGCCTGATCAGCAGCAAGACGTTCAAGCAGGCCGGCGGGATCATCGGGCGCAACCAGGATTGCGACTGGGTAATCCCGGACCGCAAGCGAGTCCTGTCCGGCCGGCACGCCGAGGTAAGCTACCGCGACGGCGCCTTTTTCCTGACAGACACCAGCAGCAACGGCATTCAGCTCAAGGACACCGGGAGCAGCCTCACCAAGGGCCAGCCACAGCGAATAGCGCACGGAAGCACTTACTGCCTCGGCGACTTCGAAATCCGGGCGCGCCTGATCCAGGATCCAGCCTCATTCGATGGTGACCTGGGCCGTCCACAGCCGGCCGGCAGCATCATTCCTGACGATGCCTTTCTCGACCTCGACCCGCTGACCGCCATGGAACAGCAGGAGCGCGTCTATGCCCAGGTCGATGACCTGACCGCCGTTCTCTCACCGCCGCGCACGCAGGCGCAACAACGCGACTACGCCCAGATCGACGAGGAAAACCTGCAGGTGCCGCAACTGGTGGTGAGCCAGGCGCCGCCAGCACCGCAACCCGCCGCTGAGCCCGAGCGGCTCGACCCGGGCTTCTGGGCGCGCTTCGGGGACGCGCTCGGCGTATCGCTGGACGACCTGGACGAAGACGCACGCCAGGCGCTGGCCCTGAAGGCTGCGGGCCTCCTGCGCCAGACCATCGGCGGACTGCAACAGTCGCTGCGTACGCGTAACGAGCTGACGAACGAACTTCGTCTGTCGCTGACCACTGTCCAGAGTGCCGGCAACAACCCGCTCAAGCACGGCATCGACAGCGGCGAAGCACTGAGCCAGCTGCTGTTGGGCGGCAAGCCTGGGCAACTGCCGGCCGAACAGGCCATCGGCCGCGCCTTTCGAGACGTGCAGGCACACCAGGTCGCCATGCTCGCCGGCAGCCGGGCCGCGGCCAGAGCCATGCTCGATCAGCTCGCCCCCGACCAACTGGTGATGCGCTTCGAGCGCGACAGCAAACCGATGATCGCCACGGCAGGAAGCCGCTGGCGCGCCTACCGACGCCTGCACCAGCACCTGCAGCAGGACGACGATTGGAGCGAACGCCTGTTCTCCCGGGATTTCGCCCAGGCCTATGAAGAGCAGGTCCGCCTGATCGCCACTCTCAACACCGACCTTCAAGGATGATGTCCATGCCTCGTTTTTTCTCCGCGGCGCTGCTGACGACGCTGGCCCTGCTCGCCGGCTGCTCGGCGCTCTCGCCCAACTCCAGCCTGACGAAACTCGACCTTTCGCTGCAGGGGAGCGACCGACTCAACCCCGACTTAAACGATCGCCCCTCGCCAATCGTGATCCGCCTGCTGGAGCTCAAGCATCCGGTGGCCTTCGAAAACGCCGATTTCTTCTCGCTGTATCAGCGCCCGAAAGAAGTCCTGTCGCCGGATCTGGTCATTCAGGAAGAGCTGGAGCTGCGCCCCGGCGAGCAGCGCGAGCTCAAGCTCTACGTACAGGACGGCAGCCGCTACGTTGGCGTCATGGCCGCCTACCGCGACCTTCCCGAATCGAGCTGGCGCGTCGTCGTTCCGATTAAAACGCGGGCGCAGAACCGCGCCGAGCTGCGCCTTGACGAACGCGGCATGCTGCTGATCGATCCGCTTGCCGCGGAGGCCGGACGATGAGCATGAATAAGGTGGTCTGGCAGGAGGGCATGCTGCTGCGCCCGCAGCACTTCCAGCAGAACGACCGGTACTACGAGACGCAGCTCAAGCAACGCACACAGAAGCTTGGCCATTACGCCTGGGGCTTTTTCGATCTGGAGATCGACCGCCAGTTTCTCAACATGGGCAAGCTGGTGCTGAGCCAGGCCAGCGGCATCCTGCCCGACGGCAGCCTGTTCGAAATCGGCGCCGAGCGCGAACCGCTGGCCCTCGACGTGCCGCCAAACACTGGCAACACGCCGGTCTACCTCGCACTGCCCTTGGTCACCGGTAATCACATCGAATGCCGGCGCCCGGAACAAAAGGACGTGCTGGCGCGCTACACGGCCTTCGACGAAGAGGTCGCCGACTCGAACGCCGGGGACAGCAGCACCAGCCAGGTCAGCACCGGCCGGCCGGACTTTCGCCTGCTGATCGGCGAGCAGCAGAGCGACCAGGCCTACGTGCGACTCAAGCTGTGCGACATCCTCGACACCACCCCGGACGGGGTCATCAGCCTCGATCCGGAATACATCCCGACCTTCATCGACTTCCAGGCCTCGAGCTACCTGCTGTCCTGCCTCAAGGAAGTCATCAGCATGCTCGGCCATCGTGGCGACACGCTCGCCGAGCGGATCCGCGCGACGGGCAAGGTGGGCGGAGCCGAGGTGGGCGACTTCATGATGCTGCAGCTGATCAACCGCTACGAACCGGTGCTGCGCCATTACCTGGGCATCGAGCGAATCCACCCCGAGCAGATCTACTGTCAGTTGCTGGGCCTGCTTGGCGAACTCGCGACCTTCTCCAGCGAAACCAAGCGCCCGCGGATGGATGGGCGGTATTTGCACAACGATCAGGGCCTGTCGTTTCGCAAGCTGATGGACGCGATCCGCCAGGTGCTATCGATGGTCCTCGAGCAGCACGCCATCGAACTGCTGCTGCAGCAGCGCCAGTACGGCATCCAGGTCTCGCCACTGCATGACCACAAGCTGCTGGGCAGTGCGTCGTTCGTATTGGCAGCGAGCGCCCAGTGCGATTCCGAGCAGTTGCGCACGCGGTTGCCGGCGCACCTCAAGGTCGGGCCGGTGGAGCGCATCCGCCAGCTGGTCAACCTTCACTTGCCCGGGATCAAGGTCAAGCCGCTGCCCGTGGCACCCCGGCAGATTCCGTTCCATTCCGGCAAGACCTACTTCGCGCTGGAGCTGAGCTCCGAAGAGCTGGCGCAACTGGAGCGCTCCGGCGGCTTCGCCTTCCACGTGTCCGGCGAATTCCCCGGACTTGAGCTGAAATTCTGGGCGATCAGGAACTGACCGACATGATCAGAGAAATGGACTACGCACAGGATGACAAGACGGTCATCCTCAACCGCAAGGGCGACGCACCGGCCCACAGCCCGCTGACCGATTTCAGCGCACCGCCGAAATTCGAACAGCTTGAAGAGCGGATGATCTACGCCGCACGGCTGCGCCCCGCCGAGACCTTCAACATCAGCCTCAACCCGCTGGTTGCCGCCGCTTCGTCGCTGCTTTCAGAGGTCGTACGGCTCAAGCACAGCTACGAGGGCGAAGACCTCCAGGCGCTGAACCAACGCCTGTCGGGCGAATTGAAGCTGTTCGAACACCGCGCCCTACACGACGGCGCCGAGAGCAGCCAGGTGATGGCCGCACGTTATGTGCTGTGCACCGCAATCGACGAGGCCGTGGTCACCACGCCCTGGGGCAACGAGAGTGAGTGGTCGCAGATGAGCCTGCTGTCCTCGTTCCATAACGAAACCTTCGGCGGCGAGAAGTTCTTCCAGCTGCTCGAGCGGCTGTCTCGCAATCCGGTCAAGCATCTGCCGATGCTGGAACTGATGTACCTGTGCCTGTCCCTCGGGTTCGAGGGCAAGTACCGGGTCATGCCGCGCGGCATGCTCGAGCTCGAGGCAGTACGCGACAGCCTCTACCGCCAGATTCGCCAGCTGCGCGGCGACGTGCCGCGCGAGGTTTCCCCGCACTGGCATGGGCTCAAGGACACGCGCCGACGCCTGGTGCGCATCGTGCCGTGGTGGATGGTCGCGCTCTTCACTCTCACCTGCCTGGTCGTGCTTTACAGCGGCTTCGCCTGGGTGCTGGGCGAGCAACGCGACGCCGTTCTGCATCCCTACCAACCCGCCGATCCGACCCTGCAGGTCGAGCCCAAGCCGTAACAAGGACGTAACGCCATGAAGGATTTTTTCGGCAAGCTTGCCGTGTTCTTTCGCAAGACCTGGGTATGGAGCCTGTGCGTCTTGCTGTTTCTTGCCCTGCTGGTGTGGTTCATCGGCCCGCTGTTGGCCGTGGACGACTACAAGTTCTGGGAATCGACCACCAGCCGCCTGCTGACCATTGCCGGGCTGTGCCTGGCATGGGGTCTGCTGATGGTGTTTGTCAGCTGGCGCAGCACGCGCCGGAAACAGGCCGAAGCCAGCGACGAAGAAGCCCAGGAGCGGCTGCGCCGCGAAGGCCTGATCAGTGAGGAGCAGGCCATCCTGCGCCAGCGCCACCGCGATGCGCTGCGCACCCTGAAAAGCTCGAGCCTATACCGCGGGCGCAGCGAAAAGTGGCGCAACGACCTGCCATGGTATTTGCTGCTCGGCCCTCAGGGCAGCGGAAAGACCTCCCTGCTGGATTTCTCCGGTCTGGACTTCCCGCTCAACCGCGGTGAGAACCAGCGCCTGACCAAGGACGTCTCCGGCACCCGCTACGCCGACTGGTATTTCGCCGACCATGCCGTGCTGATCGACACCGCCGGGCGCTATCTGACGCAGTCCGATGCCGCGGTTGACGCCAAGGCCTGGGACACCCTGCTCGGCCTGTTGCGCCGGCGCCGTGCACGGCCACTCAACGGTGTTCTGGTCAACATCCCGGTCGAATCCCTGCTGCAAGCCAGCGAGATCGAGCTCGAAACACTGGCACGCCAGAGCCGCCAACGCCTGCACGAGATCCACCAGCGCCTGGGGGCGGATGTCCCCGTCTATCTGGTGCTGAGCAAGGCGGACCAGATACTCGGTTTCGATGAGTTCTTCGACCAGCTCTCGCGCGAGGAAAGCGAGCAGGTGCTCGGCGCCAGCTTCCGCAAGGAGCAGAACGGGACCGACACCAACGTGATCCGCGCGGAGTTCGAGGAGCTGCTACGCCGCTTGAACAGCCAGGTCATCCTGCGCATGCATCAGGAGCGCGACACCCAGCGCCGCGGCCGCATCCTCGACTTCCCGCATCAGCTTGGCCAAATTGGCGAGCGCCTGTGCCTGTTCGTCGAACTGGCATTCTCCGGCAACCGCTACCAGCGGGCCAGCCAGCTACGCGGCTTCTATCTGACCAGCGCTCCCCAACTGGAAGGAGCACTCGATCCGCTGACCAGCGGCATCGGCCGCAACCTGGGGCTTGCCACGGGCACGCTGCCGAGCTTTCGCAGCGGCCGGGCACGCTTCATTACCCACCTGCTCAGCCGCGTGATCTTCCCCGAGGCCGACCTGGCCGGCCTCGACCAGAAGGAGGTCCGCCGCATCGACTGGGGCCAGCGTGCGCTCTATGCCGCCAGTTTCGCCTGCCTGGCGCTGTTCGGCGCGCTCTGGGCACAGGGTTTTTCCAGCAACCATGCGCGCCTCGAGCAATTGCGCAGCCTCGCCGAGCTGATCAGCGACGAACACCAGGGGATCGACGCGCAGGACGGTGCCTTGCGCACGCTCAAGGCACTGGATGCCAGCTATGCGGCCACCCAGGCATTCCCAGAAAAAGGCGAGGTGTCCTACCTGCAACGGGGCGGGTTGTATCAGGGTGAACATGTCGATCCGACCCTCCACCAGGCGTACCGCCGCGAACTCGAAAGCCTGCTGCTACCGCGTGTCGCTCGCCAGCTCGAAACTCAGATTCGCGCCAACCTCGGCGACCGCGAGCGCCTGCTCGGCAGCCTGCGTGCCTATCTCATGCTCAACCTGCCGGAGCGCCGCGACGATGGCTTCCTCGAGCAATGGCTGGCCGCCGACTGGTCGCTGCGCTACGCCGGCAATGCCGTTGCGCAAAACGGGCTGAACACGCATTTCGAACGCCTGCTGGCGGAGGACTTCGCGCCCTACGCGCTCAACGACAGGCTGGTCGCCGAGGCCCGCCAGGTCCTGCGCAGCGAATCGCTCGCCACTGTCGTGTACCGCATGTTGCGCGACCAGGCGCGCAACCTGCCCGACTACCGCTTCAGCCAGCGCCTCGGCCCACAAGGTGCACTCTTTGCCGGCAGCGACTACGCCATTCCCGGCTTCTATACCCAGCGCGGCTACCAGAGTTTCTATGTCGCCCAGGGCAGCGATCTGGTCCGCGAAATCCTGCGTGACAACTGGGTGCTGGGCGAAGGCGACAGCCTCAGCCTGAAGGACCTGAGCCGCCTGATGGTGGAAATGGAACAACTATATTTCCGCGATTACGCCAATTACTGGGGCGAGGCGGTGGCGCAGCTGAACCTGGAGCCGATCGCCGGCGCCGCGCAAGGCTCGGCCTTGCTCGGTGGCCTCACGGCGGCCAACTCACCGTTGCTGCAACTGCTGGCTGAAATCCGCGACAACACTCGCTTCAACGGTGCGGCCGACGCCGCGAGTGACGCGGCCGAAGCTGCCGATGCGCTGGGTGAAGCGACGCCCAAGCTCGGCAAGGCGGCGCGGCTCGCCTCGGCGGCCGCCGAGCAGACCCAGGCGGCGTTGGCCAAGAATCTCCCGGATACGGCACGTAAAACCCTGGAACGCCGCTTCGAACCCCTGCATCGGCTGCTCGATGAGAACGGCGGAGCCAGTGGCGAGCTGATCCCGACCTTGCAGGCGCTCGACGCGCTGCAGCTTCAGCTCACCGGCCTGGCCCACGCCAGCGCACCGGAACAGGCGGCGTTCGAGCTGGCCAAGGCGCGGATGAGCGGCCAGCGCGACGCCATCAACGGGCTGCGCACCGCTGCCGCCCGCTTGCCGCAGCCGATCGGCAACTGGCTCGGCCTGCTGGCCGAGGACAGCTGGACGCTGGTGTTGAACGATGCCTACCAGTACCTCAACCAGCGCTACCAGGGCGAGTTGTACGCCTTCTACAAGGGCTCGCTGCGCCAGCGCTATCCGTTCAGCGCCAACAGCGAGAGCGACGTGGCCATCGCCGACTTTCGCGAGTTCTTCAGGGCCCAGGGCGTGGCGGACGGCTTCTTCGATCGCTACCTCAAGCCCTTCGTCAGTGCTACCGCCAGCGGCTACCAGCTGCGCCGCGTAGAGGGTCGAGGGCTGCCCCTGTCACGCGAATTCCTCGGGCAGATGCGCCACGCCCAGACGATCCGCCTCAGCTTCTTTGCCGAGAACCCGAACGAGCCGCAAATCCGCTTCAAGCTCGAGCCCTATTCGCTGGACTCGAGCCTGGGCCGCGCCGACTTCCGCTTCGGCGACCAGCACCTGGAGTACCGCCACGGCCCGATCCTGCAGACCGCCTTCACGTGGCCAGCGGAAGCCGAGCAGGGTCGCACCAACCTGGTGGTCGAGGAGCTTGGCGGTCGCCGCATCGGCATCGAGAAAAACACCGGCCCGTGGTCGCTGTTCCGCCTGCTGGATCTGATGCAGGTCGACTACCACAGCGGCCGCGACGTGCTGATGCTCAAGGCAGACCTCGACGGCCGCCACGCCAACTTCCTGCTGCACAGCCAGCGTTCGCCCAACCCGTTCGACATCGCGCTGCTGCGTGACTTCAAGCTTCCGGCGACGCTGTGATGGTGACGACACGCCCGGCCTACCCCTGGCGCAGCGCGGCACGGACCGACACCGGCAAGGTCCGCGCCCGCAATGAAGATGCGCTTCTCGATACGCCCGAAAAAGGACTCTGGGCGGTCGCCGACGGCATGGGTGGCCACCAGAACGGGGCGCTGGCCAGCCGCCTGATTGTCGAGCACCTGGCCGAACTGCCGGAAGGCGGCTTGCCGAACCGGCTGGTCGCGCTGCGTCAGTGCCTCCATGCGCTCAACCGGCGGCTGGGACACGAACTGACGGTGACCGCCGAGCAGCCCGATCCGGTCATCGGCAGTACCGTGGTCGCGCTGCTCATCGACGATACCCGCGCCGCGTGCGTCTGGGCTGGCGACAGCCGCTGCTATCTGTGGCGCGCCGGGCGGCTCTACCAGCTCTCGCGAGACCATTCGCTGATGCAACAACTGATCGATGAAAAGTCGCTCAGCCCAGAAGAGGCAGCGCGCCACCCATCAGCCCACGCACTGACCCGCGCGATCGGCGCCAGCGAACAACTGGCGCTGGATATCCTCGAGTTCGACGTACACCCCGGCGATACCTTGCTGCTGTGCAGCGACGGGCTCTACCAAAGCCTGTCGCCGGACGACCTGGGCGCCGCGCTCAATGCGCCGTCTCCCGGCCTGGTTCTCCAGCGACTGTTCGATGCCGCGATGGGCGGACCGGCGCGCGATAACCTCAGCGCTGTGGTGATCCGCCGATGAACGAGCCGCTGCGCGCCGAGCCGAGTGCGGACCTCACTTATTTCGCCTTCGCCGCGACAGCAGCCAGCCCGGCCGCCAAGCCGCAGGCGCAGATACCGCCAGGGGCAAGCGAACTGCCACAGGTGTTGGCGGGCCGCTACCGGATCGAACGGTTGCTGGGCGTGGGCGGCATGGGCGCCGTCTATCGGGCCAGGGACCTGCTGCGTGAGCAGTTCGGCGATCCGGAACCCTACGTGGCGCTCAAGACCTTGAGTGACGAGTTCGCCGAATACCCCGACGCCCACGCGTTGCTCTACGGCGAATTCGCGCTGACGGCACGGCTCAGCCATCGGCATGTCGTTCGGTTGTTCGGTTTTGACGTCGATACTGCCAGCGAGCGCGCTTTCATCACCCTGGAGCTGCTCAAGGGGCCAACGCTCGACCAGCTCCTCGTCGAAAACCCGCAAGGCCTCGCCTGGCCGGCCTTACGGGACATCGCCGTGCCATTGCTTCAGGCCGTGGAGTACTCCCATAGCCGCGGCGTGATCCACGGCGACCTCAAGCCGAGCAACGTGATCCTCGCCGATGACGGCCTGCGCCTGTTCGACTACGGCCTTGGCCAGCCCATCGACGGGCTGCTGGAAAACCTGCCGCGCCTGTCGCGCAATCGCTTCAAGGCATGGACGACGCGCTACGCCGCGCCTGAGCTGCTCGAGGGCGAAGAGCCTACGGCGGCGAGCGATCTCTACGCGCTTGGCTGCCTGTTGTTCGAGCTCGCGTCGGGTCACCACCCATATCGCCGCCTCAGTGCCAAGCAGGCCCGTGCGATGGCGCTGGACCAGGAGCTGCGCCGCCCACCCCGTTTTCCCGCGCACGGCTGGCCCGCGCTGCGATCCGCCCTCGCCTTCGATCCCGAGGCACGTTCCGCAAGCCTGAGCCCCCTGCTGGACGCCCTTCTCAACCCAGCGCCGAGCCGCCTGCAGCGCTGGCTCGGGCGCGCCCATGGATGACACGACACAAGGAAGCGCCATGTTCAACGCGGCCAACCAACCCCAGTTCACCCTGACATTCGACGACACGCAGATCGGGCAAGACCTGCAGGTGCTCGCCTTTACCGGCCAGGAAGCCATCAGCCAGCCCTACCGCTTCGACCTTGAGCTGGTCAGCGAGCGATCCGATCTCGAGTTGCAGGGTCTGCTGCACCAGCCCGCCTTTCTCTCGCTGTCGCCGAATGGAGCGGGCGTCCACGGTCTTGTTCACGCCGTCGCCCAAGGCGAATCCGGCAAGCGCCTGACCCGCTATCGGCTGACATTGGTGCCACAGCTGGCTTATCTGGCGCACCGCATCAATCAGCGCATCTTCCAGCACCTCAGCGTGCCCCAGATCATCGCCCGTGTGCTCGGAGATGCCGGCACCCAGGCCGATGCCTACCGTTTCCGGCTCGGTCCCTACCGCTACCCCGAGCGCGACTATTGCACCCAGTACGACGAAACCGACCTGCACTTCATCCAGCGCCTGTGCGAAGAGGAAGGGCTCCACTACCACTTCGAACACAGTCAGGACGGCCATTTGCTGGTGTTCGGTGACGACCAGACCAGCTTCCCCCGCCTCGGCCAGCCGACAGCCTATCTGCAGGACAGCGGGATGGTCGCCGATGAGCCCGTCATCAAGCGCTTTTCCGTGCGTCTGGAAACGCGCACCACCCGCGTCAGCCGCCGCGACTACGACTTCGAGCAACCTCGCCTGGTAATGGAAGCCGCCCACAACGGCCAGACCCAGGCGGCATCGCAACCGGAGCTGGAGGACTACGACTACCCTGGCCGCTTCACCGACCGCGCGCATGGCAAGCACCTCGCCAGCCACGCCCTCGAGCGCCACCGCGCCGACTTCCGTCTGGCCGAAGGCCGTAGCGATCAGCCCAGCCTGACCAGCGGCTATCTGCTGGAAATGTCTGACCACCCACGGCACGAGTGGAACCAGCTCTGGCTGCTGACTGGCGTACGCCACGAGGGCAAACAGCCGCAGGTGCTGGAAGAGTCGACTACCAGCAGCATCCGGCCACAAGACGGCTTTACGCAGGGCTATCGCAACCACTTCACGGCCATGCCGTGGGACGTCCCCTTCCGCCCCGCCCTGCGCCACCCTAAACCAAAGGTACTCGGCAGCCAGACCGCCGTGGTCACCGGCCCCACCGGTGAAGAGATCCACTGCGACGAGTACGGTCGCGTAAAGGTCCAGTTTTTCTGGGATCGAGAGGGTCAATCCGACGACAAGACCAGCAGCTGGCTGCGCGTCAGCTCCAGCTGGGCCGGCGACCGCTACGGCGGCATCGCCATTCCGCGAGTCGGCATGGAAGTACTGGTCACCTTCCTCGAAGGCGACCCCGACCAGCCCCTTGTGACCGGCTGCCTGTATCACGCCGCACATGTCGTGCCCTACGACCTGCCGGCGAACAAGACCCGCTCCGTATTCAAGACCCTCAGCTCGCCCGGCGGTGGTGGCTACAACGAACTGCGCATCGAGGATCGCAAGGGCGCCGAACAGATCTACCTCCACGCCCAGCGCGACTGGGACGAGAACATCGAGCACGACCAGAAGATCAGCGTCGGCCACGAGCGACACGACACCGTCGAGGCCAACAGCTACAGCGAATTCCGCGCCGAGGAACATCTGATCGTCGTTGGCGATCGCAAGGTCGAGATCAAACCGGACGATCACCTGACCATCGCCCAGGCCCAGCACATCACGCTCGGCACGGCCCAGCTGACCAAGGCCGGCCGCGAAATTCACCTGAAGGCCGGGCAAAAAATGGTCATCGAAGCCGGCATCGAACTGACCCTCAAGGCCGGCGGCAGCTTTATCAAACTCGACCCGGGCGGCATCACCCTTTCAGGCCCGCTGGCCAGGATCAATGCCGGCGGCTCACCGGGCAAAGGCTCGGGTATCAAGATCAAGTCACCGGTGCTTCCGGGAATCGCGGACAGCGGCCAGGCGGGGAACTTGTTGGAGCAGGCGCTGGGTAATGGGTCCTCAGAATCCAAGCAGCCCAAACGAATGTTCAGCTTCTCGGGCTGATGGCTTAGGAAGAAATCAATCAAGGATCGGTAGATATGAGCGATACGACCAAGGTCAACAACTGGAGCTTTCCCTTCAAGCCCAAGGAAGGCAAGCTGGACCCCATCCAGCACTTGACCGCGATGGCCAAGGCGGGAGGCGGCTACTATCCCATCGGCAAGAATGGTCAGTGGCATGGCGGTATTCACTTCGATGACAATACAAACTCACTGCTACCGAGATCTGTAGCGCCTTGGCAAAACCCTGGCATGCTCAATCCATTGCGCAGCTGATTATACATTATGAAAGTGAGTGGTTCTGGAAGGCCGATAAGTGGGATGAACTAGATCCATTGATGGGCCATGTTCCATATATTGATCCGAACAAAAACTGGGAGAGCGAAAAGACGCGTATCGAGCAATTGAGTTGGTGGAAAGAGCTAGCAGGGCAGCATGGGATTAGCGTGGAAGGATTAGCTTGGCACGTCCATCCTTCCACGCTTGCTGCCAACTTCAAGAAAGCAGAACATAATACCTGCTCGAAATGCAACAAAAGTATTTCATTAACTTTTGACCTGATGAAAAAGATATGTCCGAAAAGCACAACAGATGACTTCATCCAAGGCTTTATTCTGCACACCAATAGGCTATTTAATAAATACGGAATAACCTCCTGCGCTCAAGCAACCCATCTACTCGCGCAGGCCAAGCACGAAACAAAACGATTTACTGCATTTCGTGAGTCACTCTATTACTCCAGCTACACGGCACAAAGCCTATATAACATGGCGCCCACGGCAATCAACAACGGCTTCACCCGTAAAGGTCTAACCTTTGCCACCCACGCGGAAAAACTTAAATACATTGAAGATCACCTTCTGATGAATGATGCGGGATATGGTCAGCATTGCTTTGGCAGCAACGAATATCCAGAAAATGATTACCGAGGGCGCGGCTTGCTACATCTCACGCATTATTCAAATTATCACCTGTGTGCCTTGGAAATAGGGAGGCCTATTGCTGCTGAGCCTGCACTGGTAGAAAGTGACGTAGCAGTAATTGTCGAAACTGGGCTTTGGTTTTGGAAAACTAACAATCTGAAAACCCACGCAGAAGACGCTAGTCTGACCGAAGAAGATGCCGTGGAAAAAATCACAAGAATAATTAACGGCGGAACAAAGGGGCTTTCCGAAAGGAAGCAGTTTAAACGAGAAATAACCAAGGCATTCATTGAATTGTACGGAGATTGCTCTGCATGAATACAGTCAATAGGTTACTAATCGTTTTTTTTCTTAGCTTTGCAATTAATACATCCCACGCAGGCGGCTCGGCGTGTGCGGAGAAAAACGCAGAAGATGTATACAACCCGATATTGTTGGGTGATAGCAATGCAATACGGTTCAAAAAATCAGAAACACCAATTGTTCCGGATGGAAATATTTTCCCAATAATAATAGTGGAGCAGGAATGCGATACCGAAAACGAAACGCAGTTCGCAGAGCTACCCTATCTTGGAGACCCAGGGGTGGTGGATAGCGCATTCTTGGCAGACTCAGATTTCGACGGCAAGGCAGAGCTCTTCGTCATTCATAGGGTAAGCCTATACTCTGATACAGGTATCAGTTACGGTTCGGACTACTTTACAACTCTGGTATACAAACGCGTAGACTCCCAGAGGTACGAACGGAACGAGCACATCAGCGCATACTTTGGTGAAGGAGGAGACGTTCTGTCATCATCTACTAGCGAAAAGCTCATATACGATTACCCTTTCAAATCCGAGGCAGCCATCAAGAGCAAGCTAGCTTCTGCACAATATAAAGCGTGGCTCGGACAGAGTGGCATTACTACCCGCATGTTACGAAAAGCATACTTACATGATCAGCCAAACGTCACCGACAAAACCTTGAAATATTTGATAGCAGGCGACGAAGTTCTGGTGCTTAATCAGACAGCAGGCTGGCTGGAAGTTGTGTTCCACAACAAGAAAAAGGGCGACATTAAGGGGTGGATTCAGTGCAAGGACACTCTCGAATGTGCCAGCAAATGATGTCAACAGACAAAAAATTGCGAGCTATTTAGCTATGTCAACTTTTTGCGTTGAGAAGTTCTGACGCACCGCATCTTTCAGCACCTAGGTGTGCCCCAGATCATAACCCGCGTGCTCGGAGATGCCGGTATCCGGACCTATGCCTACCATTTCTAGCTCGGTCCCTACTGCTACTCTGAGCGCGACTATAGCATCCAGTACTACGACGAAACCGACCTACACCTCAACCAGCGCCTGTGCGACGAGGAACGGCTCCATTATCACTTCGAACACAGCTAGGATCCCGCCTGTTACACGCCGCTGGAGGATCACTGGCCATCACCCTTCGTCCTTCCCGGCGTACGGCTGTTGAGCACCCGCTTCTACCCCGACGGCTCTTGAAAGGATGGAGCCATGAAACACAACGACGAGATATTCCTCGGATATACGCGAGGGAGCGGTTCGACTGGCATTGGAACATCAATACGACCAAGAATCGGAACGGGAGGCGTTTCTCTCGATTGCCACCAAGATTGGTTGTACCGCTAAATACTGTGCCGCTAGTTACGCCAGGCCAAGAGCGATACTCGCAAACGCGAAGGCCAGAGCAGCGGCAAGCGCAAGCGGATCAAGGCACAGGAACGTAATGCGTGAGTTGCTCGCTCCAGACCAACGAGATCCTACGCAACGCGTCGGTGTATTTGCCCATAAACGCAACTCGGCCGCTACTTCGAGCCATGAAAGCGTTTATCGGCGCGCATCATGCGGTTTTGAGCCAATCTGACGGATACTGCCGATCGCTCCATCGAAACTACGTCCATGCATTCTGCATGGCTGCTACGCGCAGCGCTTCCGCGAGCACGGCGTGACGAGGTGCTGAATGGACATATTTAGTGGGTCTGGGAGGGAGAGCTAGAACCACGAGCGCGCAAGGTCTGGCGGCGCCTCCTGCGCAAAGGTGTGATGCAACGTTACCGCTTCCCGCGCCATCCGTTTCCGTATGCGCATACGCCTGAGCCGCTTGCACCGGTACATCAGTAGGTCCTCACGGCATCAGGCCAGGCCGGTCCTGCCGCGAACGCTGGAGTTCCCGTGATGGTTACTTCAGCTTTTTAGCGCGCAAGGACAAACCCCCGACCATCTGTTGATGATCGGGGGTTTGGTGTAGAAGCTTGACGATGACCTACTCTCACATGGGGAGACCCCACACTACCATCGGCGATGCGTCGTTTCACTTCTGAGTTCGGGATG